>DATLTC010000029.1 GCA_035533755.1 Gemmatimonadaceae bacterium | reverse complement strand
TCCTGCAGCACGGGTCCATCCTGCTCGCCGACGACCAGGCGCTCATCGGCGAGCTGTTGCGCCAGCGCCGGCCCACCGTCACGCCGCCCGCGGCATCGCTCGACGTCGTGCTCGGCCAGGCCCCGCCCTTCGCGCGCGTCGCCGACGCGCTCGTCTCGGCGCTGCGCGCGCTCTCGCCGGACGCCGGGCCGCTGGACGCCGACGAGCAGCTGCAGCGCGAGGTGGCCGCCGCCACCGGGGAATTCGCCGACGAACGCTGGACGTGGAGGCGGTAGATTGGCTTGACGCACCCTGCCCGCCTCGCAATCGTTCCCACCATCGCGTTCACCCACCATCATCCATGCGCACTCTCCGTCTCGCCGCCTGCTGTCTCCCCATCGTGTGGCTCGCTGCGTGCGGCAGGGGCGAACCGTCCGCATCGTCCGCGGCGGGCGCCGTCGACGGCGGCACGATGGTCATCGCCGCGCCGGGTGACGCCGACAACCTGCTCCCGCCCCTCTCGGTCACCATCCTCGGCCGCGAGGTGACGGATCTGGTATTCGACCACCTCGCCGAGATCGACGACAGCCTGCACACGATCGGCGACGCGGGCTTCACGCCGCGGCTGGCCCGGAGCTGGACGTGGGCCCCCGATTCGATGTCCGTTGTCTTCCATCTCGATCCGCGCGCGCGTTGGCACGACGGCCAACCGGTCACGGCGCGCGACGTCCGATTCTCGCTCGCGCTGTACAAGAACCCCAAGCTCGGCTCGCCGTTCGCGCCCGCGCTCGCCAACGTGGATTCGGTGTCGGTCAAGGATTCGCTCACCGCCATCGCCTGGTTCCACGCGCGCCAGCCGGAGTCGTTCTTCGACATCGCGTATCAGCTGTGGGTGATGCCCGAGCACGTGTACGCCGCCGTCCCCCCCGAGAAGCTCGCGACGTCCGAGTTGGCGCGGCGCCCCGTGGGCTCGGGACGCTTCCGATTCGTCAGCTGGCAGCCGGGCTCGCGGCTCGAGATCCAGGCCGACACCGCCAACTATCGCGGCCGTGCCCGGCTCGATCGCGTCATCTGGGCCATCTCGCCCGACAACGACGCGTCGTTCGCGCAGGTCATGAGCGGCCAGGCCGATCTGCTCGAGAACGCCACGCCCGACCAGCTCAAGGCCGCGGCCGGCCACGCCGGCATCCGGCCCTTCCCCTGGCCGTCGCTGCAGTACGCCTTCATGGGCATGAACTTCCGCAGCGCCAAGCAACGCACGCGGCCCAATCGCTTCTTCGCCGACCTCCGCGTGCGGCGCGCCATCTCGATGGCGCTCGACCGTCGCGCCATGCTCCACAACGTCTTCGATTCGCTGGGCGCGATCGGGTACGGCCCGTTCCCGCGCGTGCTCTCCACTGCCGACACCACGCTCCGCATCCCGCCGTACGACGTGGCCCACGCGCAGGCCCTGCTCGATTCCGCCGGCTGGCGCACCGGCCCCGACAGCATCCGGCGCAAGGACGGCCGGCCGTTCGAGATCCGGTTGATCGCGCCCACGTCGAGCGCCTTCCGGATGAGCTATGCCGTGCTCATCCAGGACGCGCTGCGCAAAGTGGGCGTGAAGGTGGACATCGACGCGGCCCCCTTCCCGGTGTTCTTCGCCAAGCAGACGGCGGGAGATTTCGACGCCGTGCTCGCCGGCTACAGCACCGATCCCAACGCCGCCGGCGCCGTCCAGAGCTGGGGCACCAAGTCGATCATTCCCGCCGGCGGCAACTACCTCTCCTACTCCGACCCCACCTTCGACGCGCTCGTCGACAGCGCCACCGCGTCGTTCAACGCCGCCGCGGCCAAGGCCTACGCCACGCGCGCGTACCAGACCATCGCCGACGACGCGCCCGCCGTCTGGCTCTACGACGTCCTGTCGGTCGGGCTCATCAACACGCGGTTCCACGAAGCGCCGCTCCGCGCCGACGGCTGGTGGGAACACCTCGCCGACTGGACCATTCCCCCGGCCGCGCGCATCGACCGCGATCGCATCGGCCTCGGCGCGCCGAAACCGTAGCCCGTGGGGCGTCGCGTCGCGGCCCGGCTCGGGCAAGCCATCGTCGTCCTGTGGGTGGTCGCGACGCTGGCCTTCTTCCTGATCCACGCCGCGCCCGGCGACCCGTTCGGCTTCGACGCCCCCAGCATCACGCCCGCCACCCGCGCGTTCTGGCGACACCAGTTCGGCTACGACCGCCCGCTCGGCGTCCAGTACGCCCGCTGGCTCGACAACGTCGCGCACGGGCGGTTCGGCTATTCGCAATCACTGCACGAACCGGTGCGCGACGCCATCGCCCAGGCGTTGCCGCGCACCCTGCTCCTCATGGGCGTGGCGCTCGTCGCCGCGTTCGCCATCGGCATCCTGCTCGCCCTGTTCCAGGTACAGCACCGCGGCACCCGGCGCGCGCGATGGGCCGGCACCATCGCCCTCCTCTTCTATTCGCTCCCTGATTTCTGGCTGGCCATGGTGCTGTTGCTCGCGTTCGCCTATTGGGTGCCCATCCTGCCGGCGGGGTTCACGGTGGACCCGGTGATGCACCAGTACATGGCGCCCATTCCCGCGCTCGTCGACCGCTTGCGCCACCTCGTGCTCCCGGCGCTCACGCTCACCCTCCTCACCACGGCCGGCGTGGCGCGCTTCCAGCGCAACGAGCTGCTCGAAGTGTTGCCGCTCGACTTCATCCGCACCGCGCGGGCCAAGGGACTCGATGAGCGCGCCGTCGTGCGCCGGCATGCCCTGCGCAACGCCCTCCTCCCCACCATCACCCTGGCCGGCCTCGCCCTCCCGGCGCTGCTCGGCGGCGCGGTGTTCGTGGAGAAGGTGTTCTCCTGGCAGGGCATGGGGTGGCTCACCGTCAACGCCATCGGCATGCGTGACTATCCGCTGGTGATGGCCGCCGTCATCGTCGCCACGTGCATGGTCGTTCTCGGCAACCTGCTGGCCGATCTCGCCTACGCGGCGGCCGATCCGAGACTCCGTGCCGACTGACGGCCCACGCCGCCGAGCGGGACCGGGCTGGAAACAGCTCACGCCCGGCGCCCGCGCGGCCTGCGGCGTCATCGTGCTGTTCGTGCTCGCGGCGGTGTTCGCGCCGCTCCTCACGCGGTACCAGCCCTGGCAGCAGCTCGACGTCGTGCGCCTCAAGAGCCTCCCGCCGTCGCTCGCCCATCCATTCGGCACCGATCGCTTCAGCCGCGACGTGTACACGCGCGTGCTGTATGGGGCCCGCGTCTCGCTCGCCATCGGCGCCCTGGCCGTGCTCCTGTCGTCCAGCGTCGGCACGCTGTACGGCGCCGTTGCCGGCTACGCCGGCGGCGTGGTGGACACGGTGATGATGCGGATCATAGACACCTTCCTCTCCGTGCCCCGCGTGCTCCTGCTCATCGCCGTGCTCGCGCTCTGGTCGCCGGTGCCCCTGGCCGGGCTCATCCTGCTCATCGGCCTCACCGGCTGGTTCGACATCGCGCGCATCGTCCGGGCGCAGGCCATGGCCCTGCGCGACCGGGAGTTCGTGGTCGCCGCGCGATCACTGGGCGCGCGTCCGTCCGCCATCGTCTGGCGCCACGTGCTCCCCAACGTGCTCGCGCCCGTCATCGTGGCCGGCATGCTGGCGGTGGGCAACGTCATCGTGCTCGAGGCCGGCCTCTCGTTCCTCGGCATCGGCGTCCGCGAGCCCACGGCAAGCTGGGGCACGATGTTCCAGGACGCGGCCAACCAGTTCGTGTCCAGCTGGTGGGCCGTGATCTTTCCCGGCGTCGCGATCGTCGCCACGGTGCTCGCCCTCAACACACTCGGCGACGCCTTGCGTGATCTGCTCGACCCACGACAGCTTCCCGCACACCCCGGATCCGAATTCCAGGAGCCCGCCCATGGCTGAGCCTCTGCTCGCCATCGAGAACCTGCGCACGTACTTCCACACCGCCGGCGGCGTTGCCCGGGCGGTGGACGGCCTGTCGCTCACCGTTGCGCCGGGCGAGACGGTGGGCGTGGTGGGCGAATCCGGATGCGGCAAGTCGGTCACGGCGCTGTCCATCCTGCGCCTGATCGGCGCGCCCGGCCGCATCGAGTCGGGCAGCCGCATCCTGTTCCAGGGCCGCGACCTCCTGTCGCTCGACGGGCGCGCCATGCGCGCCGTGCGCGGCAATCGCATCGCGATGATCTTCCAGGAGCCGATGACCGCCCTGAACCCGGTGTTCACGGTGGGCGACCAGGTGGCCGAGGTGGCTCGGATCCACGCCGGCGCGTCGCGGGCCGAAGCCTGGAAGCGCGCCGTGGAGATGCTCGACCGCGTGGGCATCCCCGCCGCCGGCGAGCGGGCGCGCGAATATCCGCACCAGCTTTCGGGCGGCATGCGCCAGCGCGTCATGATCGCCATGGCGCTCATGATGCAGCCCGACCTCCTGATCGCCGACGAGCCCACTACCGCGCTCGACGTCACCATCCAGGCGCAGATCCTCGAGCTGCTCGCCGAGCTGCAGCGGCAGTTCGGCATGTCGGTGCTCCTCATCACGCACGACTTCGGCGTCATCGCCGAGACCGCCTCGCGCGTCGTCGTGATGTACGGCGGCGAGGCGGTGGAGCAGGCGCCGGTGCGCGAGCTGTTCGCGCACCCGCACCACCCCTACACCCAGGGGCTGCTCGCCGCGATGCCCCGCCTGGGCGCGTCCCGCGAACGTCTGCAGACCATCCCCGGCACCGTGCCGGCGCCCACCGACTGGCCCGCCGGCTGCCGGTTCCGCGATCGCTGCGCCTTCGCCTGGGAGCGCTGCGAACGCGAACATCCCGCGCTCCATCAGTTGAGCGCCGATCACGCGTCGCGCTGCCACCTGGCCGTGGAACCCGAACGCCGCGTCGCGCACCCGCCGGCGGCGCCGGCGGAGATCGCATGACCGCCCCCATCGCCGGCACGACCGCTCCGCTGCTCGACGTCCGCGATCTCGCCAAGCACTTCGCGCGGCGCGCCCCGCTCTTCGGCCGCGCGCCCGGCCCCGTGCGCGCCGTGGACGGCGTCTCGTTCCACATCATGCCGGGCGAGACGCTCGGGCTCGTGGGCGAATCGGGGTGCGGCAAGACCACCACCGGCCGCGCCGTGCTCCGGCTCATCGAGCCCACCAGCGGCAGCGTCCGCTTCGACGGCCGCGACGTGCTCGCCCTGCGCGCCGGCGAATTGCGCCAGCTGCGCCGGCGGATGCAGATCGTGTTCCAGGATCCCTTCTCGTCGCTCAACCCGCGGATGACCATCGGCGCCATCGTGCGCGAGGGACTCACCATCCATCGCCTCGCCGAGGGAGACGCCGCCGACCGGCGCGTGCGCCAGCTGCTCGAAGAGGTGGGGTTGCGGCCCGAGTACGCGTCGCGGTACCCGCACGAATTCTCGGGCGGCCAGCGGCAGCGCGTCGGCATCGCCCGCGCGCTCTCCGTGGAACCGTCGTTCATCGTCTGCGACGAGCCCGTGTCCGCCCTCGACGTGTCGGTGCAGGCCCAGGTGGTGAACCTGCTGCAGGACCTGCAGCGCGACCGCGGGCTCGCGTATCTGTTCATCGCCCACGACCTCGCGGTGATCGAGCACATCGCCGACCGCGTGGCCGTGATGTATCTGGGCCACATCGTCGAGACGGCCACGGCCCGCGATCTCTACCGCGAACCGTTGATGCCGTACACGCAGGCGCTGCTGTCGGCCGTGCCCGTGCCCGACCCCACCGCGTCGCGCGACCGCATCATCCTTCAGGGCGACGTGCCGTCGCCCTCCGCTCCGCCCTCGGGCTGTGTCTTCCATCCGCGGTGCCAACACCCGGGCAAGGACGCCGCCTGCACCCGGATCGTGCCGCCGCTCGAAGAGAAGGCACCCGGACACCTCGTGGCATGCATCAAGCAGACGCCCACCGCCGTCTCGTGGGCGCAGCAGCAGGACGCTGGTGCGACCCACCCGCCCGAGCGGTATGTCCCCGTCGCCGCGCTCCACACGCGTTCGCGGGGCCTCGCCTCACCGTAGGTTTCCCGTCCTACCTTCCTACCGTCCTACTGCATCACGGCCAATTGAACAGACTCGCCGGCACGCTCCGCTCCCTGGCCCTCGCCACATCCCGCGGATCGCGCCAGAACACCGTGGACTGATCGCTCCGCGACAGCCGGAACGCCACCCGCACGCCCCGGCCCGGCACCCGCGGAAACGCCACGTCCAGCCGCCACATCCGCGCCGAATGCGACGGCACCGCCGCCAGCAGGCTGAACCCCGCCGAGTAGCGCAGAGGCGTCGTCACCCCGTACGGCACGTCGCCCGCCCACAGCCGCCCGGCGTCGGCGAACAGCGCCACGCCGATGTCCGCCGTGCTGCCCCACGGCGTCCCCAGATCGATGCGGTCTTCCACGCGCATGATCGCCCGCCGCCCGCCCTGCTCCTGCCCTTCGGACATCCCGCGGATTCCCCCGTCCACGCCCGCCAGCGTCATGCGGAACGGCACCCGCACCCGCCATCCGCCGCTCCACTCCAGCGAGCCGATCAACATCTCCGATTCGCCCACGCGCTGGAACTGCGCCAGCCGCCCGCTGCCCAGCACGCCGTCCCACGCCGGCCCGTTGAACGACCGGCGTGCCTCGCCGGAGGCCTGGAAGCGAAGCCCCGACCGCGCCGACGCCCAGCCCGCGTAGATGTCCGTGCCCACGAGCATGTCCTGGTCGGCCGAGCCCAGAAACGAAGCGCTCTTCCCGATTAGCGCGCCCGCCTGGATCCCCACCGGCACGTCCTGCGTGTTTCGCAGCGCGTCCAATCCCGTGGTGCGCACGTAACGCAGGTTGCGGTATCCCACCAGCGCATTCAGGCGCGACACCGAGTGCGCCGTGTACCGGCCGGTGAACTCGCTGCTCGTATCCGGCGCCACGCCGCCCGACGACAGGAGCAACGGTGCCGTCCCCGGATGCTCCCCTTCGTGCGAGATCGACATGCCCAGCAGCAGCAGCCGTCCCGGCGGACCGATCCGCACGATGCCGCCGATGTCGGAATACGCCCGCTCCGCGCGCATGGCATGCACCACGCGCGACGGATCCACGAAGCGCACGTAATCCACCGCCTCGCCTTGCTGCACGCGCCACGCCGTGCGCTGCAGATCGGTGAGAAACGGCCGCTGCAGCCCGAAGTGGTACGACCCGCCCAGCGGATCGCGCGCCGCTTGCACGGTCCCCTGATACGATTGTCCGAACATCTGATAATCGGTGAGCCCCACCGAGAGCCCATCGCGGAACGCCGGCTCGTGCCACCAGCGGCCCACCGCGGAGATCCCCTCGCCGTTCACATTGGCGCTGCCCATCCGCAACTGCGTGAGGAACGGCATCTTCGCCCGGGCAGTGGCGCTGAACAGAAGCTCCACTTCGTCGATCGTGTGCACCTCGAGGTCCACGCCGCCGGAGTCGCTCTTCACCGCCTGCACCGTCGCATCGGCAATGAACGGCTGCGCCCGCAGAATGCGCTCCGACTCGGCGCGCCGCAGCTCCGAGCACCGATCCCCCACGTGCAGCAGCAGAAATCGCTCGATCACGTTGGGCCGCGTCGTCACGTGTACGTGGCGCGCGATCTCCGAGACCACCGGAATCCGCTGCACGCCCGCCACCGACGGCGCCACCGTGACGATGCGCAGCGCCTCGATGCGCTGCCCGTTGCACGGCACCACCTGCGGCGTCTGCGCGCCTACCGTCCCCGGCCACGCCCCCGCCACCGCCACCGCGCACACCGAGAGGCACGCCGGAATGCGCATCCTACGGCGACTTCCCCATGCGCCGCTTCAGCGCCTCGAGCCGACGCTCCGCCTCCTCGTCGCGGGCTACCCTGGCCCGCTCGCGGCCCAGCGCGTCGATCGCCTCGCGCGCCGATTCCCCCGTCTCCTCGGCCAGCGGATCCTGCACCGCGCCCGCCGTGGACGCGGGCGGCACCGCCCCGATCGCGTGACGCTTGAACTCGGCGTTCATCTCGTCCAGCTCGCGCTCCGCCAACCCCAGCTCCCGCTCCTGCACCTCCACCTTGCGATCGAGCACTTCCAGTCGCTCGGCGTGATGCCCCTCGTACTTGGCGGCAAGATCCACCGTCTCCTGATCGTGGATGCCCTCCGCGAGCGCCTTGCGGCGACGCACCGTCTCCAGCTCGCGCCGCTCGGCGTCCGCCTGGGCGCGCGCCTTCACCACGCCGGCGCGCAGATCCTCCACCCCCAGCCGCGCCTGCACCAGCGAGTCCTTCATGCGCGCCAGCGCATCGCGGCGCTCTTCGGGCTTCGTGGCGCGAGCCATGAGATCGTCCAACGATTGGCGAAGGTTTTCGAACACGATCCACCTACGGAATGCGCCAGGCGCGCGTTTCGACGCGCCCGGCGCGTGGACAAGGCTGGCGCAGCGTGTGGCCAACTCGGTACGATACCGTGTAGCGCCGTATCGTGGCAACCACACCGCACCGCATCCAATCCATGCCGCACCCGCTGCCCGTCGTCGCCGTCACCGCCACCACGGAGCTCATCCGGGGCCTGCCGCGCGTGCGGCTGAACCAACGCTACACCGACGCCCTGCAGCGCGCCGGTCTCATCCCCGTCGTCGTCCCCCCGCTCGCGCCCGACGCCGCCCACGCCCTGCTCCGCCGCGTGGACGGACTCGTCCTCACCGGCGGCGAGGACGTCGACCCCGCCCTGTTCGGGGCCGCTCCCCACCCCAGAGCCGACCCGCCGCACCCCGAACGCGACCGCTCCGAGATCGCCCTCACCGTCGCCGCCCACGCGCAACGGCTACCCACGCTCGCCATCTGCCGCGGGCTGCAACTCGTGAACGTCGCCTTCGGCGGGTCCCTCATTCAGGACATCCCCGCCCAACGCCCACACGCGCTGCCCCACGCGCGCGACGAGGACCGCGGCGCCCGCGTCCACGGCGTGACGATCGACGACGGCACCCGACTGGCGGGCGCGCTCGGCGCCACGCGCCTCACCGTGAACTCCCTCCACCACCAGGCCCTCGACCGGATCGGCCGCGGGCTGCGCGTGGCCGCGCGCGCCGACGACGGCATCATCGAAGCCGCCGAGTGGGCCGGCGACGAGTGGTGGATGGTCGGCGTCCAGTGGCACCCCGAAGAGCTCGATCAGACGCCCGAGGCGTGGGATCGCACGCTGTTCGGCGCCTTCGCGCGCGCCGTCACTGCGTCCAACGCCAGCGCGTTTCGTCCCGCACCTGTCGCATGAGCCGTTCCGGGGTGTGGACGTCGGGAAACAGCAGCGCGTCGCTGAACCCCGTGAGCGCCACGCGCAACGTGGCGAACCGCTCCGCCATCGCCGCGTAGAGCTCCGCCGTCCCACGCGCCCGCGCCGACGGATGCTCGGCCGCCATCGCGAACCCGCGCTTGCCCATCGCCTCGTAGTACTCCAGCTGCGGCCCGCCGCGCCGCCACCGCCGGTGCTCGATGTGATCCGGATACAGCCCGCTCAGCCATAGCGCGTAGTTCCCCAGGTGCGCCCGCACCCGGTAGCTCCGCCCTGCGTCCCGCCCCTCGGCGTCGCGCAGGAGATCCGCCAGCGTGTCGTACGTCTCGTCGTCGTGATCATCGCATCGCCGGCTGCGATCGCGCACCCCGAACGCCAGCACCAACGCGGCCGCGTAGTCGCCGATCACGCGGTCCTCCTCGCCCATGCGCCGCAACACGTAGCGCACCATCACGTACGTGAACAGGCGCAGCGACACGAGCGCCGCCATCGGATCCTGCATCAGCGCCGGCGGTAGTCGTGGATCGTCGAGCACCGCGTCGAGCCCTTCGTTGGCCAGCCGCGCCTGCAGGTCGCGCTCGCACGCCGCCCCGCCGCCGCTCGCGTCGCTCGATTCGCGGCACACCAGTCGAATGGCCAACTGGGCATCCTCGCGCGTCATCTGCCGCCGGGTATCCGGTTGAATCACGTCGCCTCCGACGTCGCGTTATCTGGGTCGCGTGGGACGATTCGCCACCGCCAGCCCCACGTCCATCATCAGGCGGTCCACCAACGCCATCTTCACATAGCCGATCTTGTCGACCGAGTCGGTCACCTTGTGGTAGTCGGCGTGCAGGCCCGTGGTGAAGAACACCACCGGTATTCCCCTGAGCGCGTAGTTGTACTGGTCGCTGCGGTAGTACATGCGCTCCGGATCGGCCGGCGTGTCGAACGACCGGTTGATGCGGAACGGCTGTGATTCGCTCGCGTTCACCGAATCCACGATCGCGCCCAGCACCTTGCTCTGGCCGTTGGGCGCCGTGCCCGGCCCCACCACGTACAGCTCGCCCGGCGCGTTCCGGCCCACCATGTCGGCGTTCAGCTCGGCGACGATCGAATCGATCGGCACCGTCGGATGGGCGGTGAACCAGCTCGACCCCAGCAGCCCCTTCTCCTCGCCCGTGTGCCACACGAAGAGCACCGACCGCGCCGGCCGCAGCACCCGCATCGCGCGCGCCATCGCCAGCAGCGACACGCTGCCCGACCCGTCGTCGTCGGCGCCGTTGGCGATCGAGTCGGGCGTCATGCCCGGCTGGATGCCGATGTGGTCCAGATGCGCGCCGAAGGCCACGTACGTGTGGCGCAACCGGGGGTCGCCGCCCCGCAGCACGGCCACCACGTTGTACCCGGTCACCGGCGTCCGGCGCGTGTCCACGTGGCCGCTGAACGTGCCCGCGAGGTCCTGCGCGTGATCGTCGGCCGGCCAGCCCTTGGGAAGCAGCGGAGAGCCCGGCGTGGCCAGCCCCAACAGCACCATGGGGAATATCCGCATCTGCTTGGTGGGCGCCGCTGCCCCCGTGCGGATCGACACCGCGCGCAGCAGCGAGGGCCCCGCTTCGTCGAACAGCTCGCGCGTGGCCGGCGTCATCAGCACGATCACCGCCGCCGGCCGCAGCGGCAGCACCTGCTGCAGCAGCACGCTCAGGTAGCCCTCGGCGTCGTACTTCGCGCGGGCCGCCGAGTCGGCGCCCGGCGGCGCGCCATGCACGATCACCAGCACCTTGCCCTGCACCGCCAGCCCGCGCAGGTCGTGCCGGCCCAGCGCATCGTCGTCGATGCCGTAGCCGCCGAACACGATCGGGCCCTGCGCGTCCAGCGCCGTGTACGCGCCCAGTCCCAGCGTGGTCAGCGGCAGCAGATCCCGTCCCAGCGCCAGCGCGCGCGTCGTGCCCCCGTCCTCCACCGAGAACCGTGTGGTTGCCACGATGTCCTCGCGCTCCAGGGGCACGCGCTGGTAGAACCCGCTGTCCCCCGCTGGCTCGAGCCCGAGCACGGCCAGCCGGTTGGCGATGAACGTGGCGGCGCGCACCGCATCGGGCGTGCCCGTCTCGCGTCCGCGCATCGAGTCGTCCGCGAACGCGTACAGATCGCGCTGGAGCTCCATGGGCGAGATCGTCGGAGATCGCGAGGCGATCGGCGTTTCGGTGGGCGCCGCCGCCGCAGCAGCCGCGGCGGCCGCGGCGGCCGCTCCGCCGCCCCCCGCACTCCCCGTCGCGCAACCCGTCGCCAGGGCCAGCGCCAGTGCCCGCCAGACTCGCATGCCCGTCTCCCCGAATGGGATCCGCCGCCATCGCCGACGCACGATGCACACAGCGTAGTGCCGCATCGCCGCCCCGCGCAAGCAGTTTACGCCCCCCGTACCACCCGCCGGCATCATTCCACGGCCTCGCACCATGGCCCGTCCCCCTTCCCGCCACCCGGCGGAGGCCTAGCTTTCCTCGGACCATCACCCTCACCCAGCATCCAACCGTGCTCTACGTCTGCATCCCCGCGTACAACGAAGCCCCCACCATCGGGCTGTTGCTCTGGCGCATCCGCAAGGTGTTCCAGCAGTACTCGCGCGAGCACGAGATCCTGGTGTACAACGACGGCAGCACCGACGACACGGCCGAGGTGCTCAAACCCTACCACGACGTGCTGCCCCTCACCGTGATCGGCGGCACGGAACACGTGGGATACGCCCGCGCCCTCGACGCGCTGGCCCGCACCGCGTCGCAGCGCACGCGCTATCCGCGGCGCGACGCCCTCGTCGTCATGCAGGGCGACTTCACCGATCCCCCGGAACACCTTCCCGAACTCATCAAGCGGTTCGAGGGCGGCGCCGACATCGTGGTGGCCGAACGGCCGCCCGAGTCGCTCCCCGTGCCCGCGCGGCGCCTCCGCCGCGTGGCCCCGTGGATCCTCCGGCCGTTCTCGCGCGTGCCCGGCGTGACTGATCCGTTCGGCTCGCTGCGCCTCTACCGCATCGCCATCCTGCGCGACCTGCTCAAGGAGCTGGGCGACCGCCCCATCGTCGACGCCGACGGCTGGGCCGCCAACGTGCAGCTGCTCGTGCGCGCGTCCAAATTCGCGCGCCGCGTGGAGACCGTCTCGCTCGACACCCGCTACGACCTGCGACCGCGCGAGAGCCGCGTGCGCCCCTGGAGCGACGCCCTCGGCCTCTACCGCATGGCCCGCGATCTCCGCGCCCGGGGTCCCGCCACGTCGTGAGCCTCTTCGCCCGCGGAGCCGCCGCCCTGTTGCTGGCGCTCGCGGCGCGCGCCGGCGCACAGAAGGACCCCCTGGCCCCCGCCAGGCACGCGCAGCCGGCTGCCGTGCCGCTCGTCGCCGGCGAGCGCCTGGACTACGACGTGCGCTTCGGGCCCATCAAGGTGGGCAGAGCGAGCATGCGGGTGGCCGGCCTCGACACCGTGCGCGGCATCACCGCCTGGCACACCGTCTTCACCGTGCGCGGTGGCACGTTCTTCTACCGCGTGAACGACGTGCTGGAGAGCTGGATCGACACCACCCGCTTCGCCTCGCTGCGCTTTCACCAGCACCTCGCCGAAGGCAGCCGCGATCGCGATTACCTGTATGAGATATTTCCCAACCGCCGTGTCTACGTGCAGGCGGGCAACGAGCCCCAGCCGTCGGTGAGCGACCCACTCGACGACGCGTCGTTCCTGTACTTCGTGCGCACCGTCCCGCTCGAGGTCGGCCACGAATATGCATTCGACCGCTACTTCCGCCCCGACCGCAACCCCGTGCGCCTCATCGTGCTGCGCAGAGAGCGCGTGACCGTGCCCGCCGGCACGTTCGATGCCATCGTCGTGCGCCCGATCATCAAGACGCGCGGCATCTTCTCCGAGGGCGGCGAAGCCCAGATCTGGCTCTCCGACGACGCCACCCGCATGCTCCTGCAACTCAGGAGCAAGCTCTCGTTCGGCTCGCTCAACCTGTACCTCCGGTCGTATCATGTAGCAGCGGATACCCTCCGCCCCTAGCGACGCCGTTCCGCCGTTGTGGTGTTGTGCCGTTGTGCCGTTGTGCCGTTGTGCCGTCCTACCCCCCTACCGTCCTACCGTCCTACCGTCCCCATGACACACGACGAAGCCGACCTCAGCGCCGTCCGCACCGTGCCCGTGGCCCGCCGCCCCAACAAGGTGCGCGCCGAAGAGTTCGCCCACCCGCCCGGCACCGATCGGTCGTTCCACGCCTTCCTCGCGTCGCTGCCCGACGTGCTCGTGGCCCGCGACTTCCGCCGCGTGGTCCACGCCATCGCCGACGCCAAGCGCCGCGACCGCGGCGTCGTGCTCATGCTCGGCGGCCACATCGTGAAGACCGGACTCGCTCCGCTCCTCATCGACCTCATGCGCCGCGGCATCGCCACCCACGTGGCCATGAACGGCTCGGCCGCCATCCACGACTACGAGATCGCGCGCTTCGGCGCCACCTCCGAAGACGTGGCCGCCGGCCTCAAGGACGGCACCTTCGGCATGGCCGAAGAAACCGGCCGCGGCATGAACGACGCGTTCACCGCCGGCATGAACCGCCAGATGGGCATGGGCGAGGCGCTCGCCGTGGCGCTCGACGCGGAGCCGAGCCTGGCGCACCCCGAACTCTCGATCCTGCTCAATGCGCACCGGCTCGGCGTGGGCACCACCGTGCACGCCGCCATCGGCGCCGAGATCATCCATCAGCACCCGGCCGCCAACGGCGCTGCCATCGGCGATACCAGCCACCGCGACTTCCGACGCCTCGCCGCGGCGCTGCTCCGTCTCGACGACGGCGGCGTGGTGCTCAACCTCGGCAGCGCCGTGATCATGCCCGAGGTGTTCCTCAAAGCGCTCACCATCGCCCGCAACCTGCACGCCGGCAAACCGCAGGGCTTCGTGAGCTGCGACCTCGACATGCAGCGGCACTACCGTCCCCGCGTGAACGTCGTCCAGCGGCCCACGCTCCAGAGCGGCGCCGGGTACGAGATCACGGGACACCATGAGATCATGGTCCCGCTGTTGGTGTGGGGTGTAGTGGACGAACTTGAAGGCGTAGGACGGTAGGGTGGTAGGGCGGTCGTGGGTAAACGGCGTTCCGCAGTCATCCGTCCTACCCCCCTACCATCCTACCGTCCTACCAATAAAGAACGGCGGACATGGCATCCAACCGCCACATCCGCCGCCCCACACGCCGCGCGATTCCGGGCGCGCCGCGCGTGTCTCTCTCTACATCGCCGAAGTCCCCGACCACCGCTCGCGCAACCGGCGCGCCGTGGCGGGACTCACAATGCGAATGACCAGATACACGATCACGCCCACGATCGCGATCTTCACCG
>DATLTC010000028.1 GCA_035533755.1 Gemmatimonadaceae bacterium | reverse complement strand
TCTGCTCGACAAGACGGGCACGATCACGCTCGGCAACCGCCAGGCGGTGGAGTTCCTCCCGGTATTCGGCGTGACCGTGGAGCATCTCGCCGATCGCGCGCAGCTCGCCTCGCTCCCCGACGAGACTCCCGAGGGCCGCAGCATCGTCGTGCTCGCCAAGGAGAAGTTCGGCATTCGCGGCCGTACACTGGCCGAGGGGCGGCGGGTCGTCCTCTCCGACGGCAATCCGGAGGGGGCGACGCAGGAAGCGGAGTTCGTCCCCTTCTCGGCCACCACGCGCATGAGCGGCGTCAACCTCGGACCGTTGCACCTGCGCAAGGGGGCCGGCGACGCCGTGTCCCATTGGGTCGCCGACAATCGCGGCGTGGTGCCGCCCGACCTCGGCCCGATCGTCGAGCGCATCGCGCGCGAGGGCGGCACGCCGCTCGTCGTCGCCGAGCGGAGCAACGGCGAGGCGCACGTGCTGGGCGTGATCTACCTCAAGGACGTGGTCAAGGGCGGCATTCGCGAGCGGTTCGCGCGGCTCCGCGCCATGGGCATCCGCACCGTGATGATCACGGGCGACAACCCGCTCACCGCCGCGGCCATCGCGCAGGAGGCGGGCGTCGACGATTTCCTGGCCCAGGCGACGCCCGAAGACAAGATGGCGCTCATCAAGCGCGAGCAGGCGGGCGGCCGCCTCGTGGCGATGACCGGCGACGGCACGAACGACGCGCCGGCGCTGGCCCAGGCCGACGTGGGCGTGGCCATGAACACCGGCACGCAGGCGGCCAAGGAAGCCGGCAACATGATCGACCTCGACTCCAACCCCACCAAGCTCATCGAGGTGGTGGAGATCGGCAAGCAATTGCTCATGACGCGGGGATCGCTCACCACGTTCTCCATCGCCAACGACGTGGCCAAGTACTTCGCCATCATCCCGGCGATGTTCGTGGCCACGTATCCGCCGCTCCAGGCGTTGAACATCATGCGCCTGCACTCCCCCGATTCCGCCATCCTGGCGAGCGTGATCTTCAACGCGCTGATCATCGTGGCGCTCATTCCGCTGGCGCTGCGGGGTGTGCGGTACCGGCCGGCGCCGGCGTCGGTGATCCTGCGCCGCAATCTGTGGATCTACGGCGTCGGCGGGTTGATCGTCCCCTTCGTGGGCATCAAGCTCATCGACATGCTCCTCGTCCTCTTCCGGTTGGTGTAACGTGCTCCGCAACCAACTCCGCCCCGCGATCGTGCTCACGCTCGCGCTCTGTGTGATCACCGGCATCCTCTACCCGAGCGCCGTCACCGCCGTCGCCCAGCTGCTCTTTCCGCGACAGGCCAACGGCTCGCTGATCCGCGGCGCCGACGGCGCCCCGATCGGCAGCGCGCTCATCGGCCAGTCGTTCACGCGCCCGGAGTACTTCCATCCGCGCCCGTCGGCCGCCGGCGCGGGCTACGACGACACGCTGTCGGGCGGCAGCAACCTCGGCCCCACCAGCGCCAAGCTGGATTCGCTCGTCGCGGCGCGCGTCGACACCGTCGTCGCCCAGGACGGCGGCGTGAAGGGCAAGATCCCGTCCGACATGGTCACCGCGTCGGGCTCCGGCCTGGACCCCGACATCTCGCCCGCCGACGCGTTCCTGCAGGTGGAGCGCGTGGCGCGGGCCCGCCACGTCGACAGTGCGTCGGTGCGCGCGCTCGTCGACCGGCACGTCCAGGGGCCGCAGTTCGGGTTGTTCGGAGATCCGCGCGTCAACGTGCTCGAACTCAACCTCGACTTGGACCGGTCGTTCCCGCTGCATGCCGCGGCGTCGCACGATTGATGAATCATCATGAGACGAATCTTGGCCGTGAGCCTGCTGGCCCTCGCCGTACGCGCGCAGGGCCAGACCGCCGCTGACACGACCCACGCCGGACCTGCCGCGGCCGCGACGCGGCCCGCTCCCTTCGGCGGATTCGCGTTCAGCGGATACGCCGAGGCATCCTATCAGTATTCCACGCATCCCGCGGGCACGACGATCGCGGGCCACCTCTACGATCGATACCAGAACCAGTTCTCGCTCGACGCGCTCGATCTCGTGGCCGACCGCCCGTACGACGCTCGCACGTGGAGCGCCGGCGTGCACGCCGAAGTCCTGCTCGGACAGAATGCCGCGGTCGTGCAGTCCCGCGGACTGGCGCTCGGGCCGCAGGGTGACCTCACCCAGCTGTACGTTTCCCTCAACGTGCCGACGCCCAACGGCAACGGGCTCCAGTTCCAATTCGGCAAGTTCGCCACGTTGCTGGGGCTCGAGGTGATCGAGGACGTGGCGAATCCCGTCTGGTCCGGCGGCAACCAGTTCATCTTCCTGGAGGACTTCACCTCCACCGGGGCGCAGGTGTCGTACCGGTTCGGGCCGCACGCCGACGCGCAGCTCCGCATCACCAACGGCTGGGACGCCGTCGAGGCGCGGAACTCGGGCAAGACCGTGCTCGGCCGCCTCGGCCTCTATCCCGATTCCACTTCCTCCGTCTCGCTGTTCGGC
The DNA here is from genome assembly GCA_035533755.1 of Gemmatimonadaceae bacterium. Taxonomy (NCBI): domain Bacteria; kingdom Pseudomonadati; phylum Gemmatimonadota; class Gemmatimonadia; order Gemmatimonadales; family Gemmatimonadaceae; species Gemmatimonadaceae bacterium. Next base: position 5,813 of record DATLTC010000028.1, on the reverse strand, counting down.
TACTCGGGCGCCGAGGAGTTGGACAATGCGTCGGCGCTCCGATCGGGCTCCGAGATCCTGCTCTGGAAGAAGTTCGCGCCGAGCTGGAACGCATGGCTGCAGGCCGACTACGGGCGGGAGATGGCCAACGCCGCGCTCCCCGATTCCAGCCGCGACGCGCAATGGTGGGCGTTCGGCGCCTGGGCCACGCGCGACCTCACGTCGACCGTCGGGCTCGGCGTCCGCGCCGACTACATGGCCGATCCCAACGGCGCCCGCACGAGCGCGGCGCTCGGGTATCCCGCCACCCCCGGGCAACGGGTGGCGACCGGCACGCTCACGCTCAACGTGCGCGCCTGGCCGGACGCGCTCGTGCGCCCGGAAGTCCGCTACGACCGCTCCACCATCGCCGCGTTCGGCGGGTCGCGGTCCCAGCTGACCGCCGGCCTCGGGGTCGCGTACCTTTTCTGAATGACGTCGCCCAACGTGCCGGACGACACCCGGCCGGCACCCGCCACCGACTTCCTCACGCTCGTGCGCCAACGCGAGCGCGGGAAGCTCAAACTGTACATCGGCTCGGCGGCCGGCGTCGGCAAGACGTATCGCATGCTCGTCGAGGCGCATCAGCTGCGGGCCCGCGGCGTGGACGTCGTGGTCGGATTCGTGGAGACCCACGCCCGCGCCGAGACGGCGGCGCAGATCGGCGACCTCGAAGTCGTGCCGCGCCGCCGCATCGAATACCGCGGCGTCGGCCTCGAGGAGATGGACGGCGACGCGATCGTGCACCGCAATCCCGAGGTCGCGATCGTCGATGAGCTGGCCCACACCAACGTGCCCGGATCGGCGCGCTCCAAGCGCTGGGAAGACGTGATCTGGCTGCTCGACAACGGCATCAGCGTCATCTCCGCGGTCAACGTGCAGCATCTGGAATCGCTCAACGACATCGTCGCCGAAACGCTGGGCGTGCTCATCCGCGAAACGCTGCCCGACTGGGTGGTGGGCCTGGCCGACCAGGTGGTGAACCTCGATATCTCGGCCGAGGATCTCCGCCAGCGGCTCGTCGAAGGCAGGATCTACGCGCCCGACAAGGTGCCCGCCGCGCTCGCCAACTTCTTCACGGCCGAGAACCTGAGCACGCTCCGTGAGCTGGCGCTGCGCGAAGTGGCGAGCTCGGTGGACCGGTCGCGCGAGGAGATCGTGCGGCGGGAGCGCGGCGGGACCGGCGCCCGCCGCACGGTGGATCGCCTCATGGTCGCGATGTCCAGCAACCCACCCTACACGGCCGCCCTCCTCCGCAGAGCCAGCCGCATCGCCGGCCGCCTCAACTCCGATTGGTACTGCGTGTACGTGCAGACCCCCGAGGAGAGCGCCGACCGCATCGACGCCACGGTGCAGCGCAAGCTCGTCGAGAACATCCAGCTCGCGCAGACCATGGGCGCCGAGGTGGTGCAGCTCCCCGGGACCGACGTGGCCGCGGCGCTGCTCGACTTCGTCCGCTCCCGCGGCGTGACCCTCGTCCTCGTGGGGCAGAGCCGGCGCTCGCGCTGGCAGCACCTGGTGCGGGGATCGGTGGTCGACCGCCTGGTGCAGAATTCGGCCGGTGTGGACGTGCTCGTGGTCTCGTTCTCCAGCGGCGAGTCCGGCACATGACGCCCGCCTACCTGGCCGCCGTGCTCGCCCTGGGAGGCGTGGCGCTCGCCTGGCTGTTCGCCTGGCGGGCCGTGCGGCGCGCGGCGGCGCGCGTGGACGAGCTGCACCACGCCGTGTCGGCCAGCGAGGCCCACGGCGCCGAGCGCGAGCGTCTGGCCACCGATCGCGCCCGCGCGGCCGAGGCGGCGGCCGCCGCCGCGGTGGACCGCAGCGTGCACGACCTCGACGACGTGCGCCTGCCCCTCCACATCCTGCTCGAGAATCAGTTCGGCGACCTCAACGACAATCAGGTGGAGTTGATCGGCGCGGCGCGCGATGCCGCCGAGGCCGCCGCGTCACGCCTGCGCCGCGCGCGCGACCTGTTCGCGTTGCGCCCCGAACAGCTCCGAAGCGAGCCCGTGCGGCCCGGCGACGTGGTCGCTTCGATCGTCGCGGCGCTCCAGTCGCGGGGCGGGGCCCGCGGCGTGCGCGTCGTGGCCGACATCGCCGCCCCCCTGCCCACCGTGCGCGGCGACCGCATCCGCCTGCACGAGGCGCTGGCCCTCGTCGGCGCGGCCTGTCTCGCCGCCACCGCCGACGGCGGCACGCTGCACATCACCGCCGCCGCCACCGACCCCGAACTGGTCGTGGCCTTCGAGGGCGGGCGCGTCGACGTCGACGAGATCGACACTGCGTGGGCCGCGCGCGTCATGGCGGCGCACGGCGGATCGCTGCGCGCGATCGACGCCCGCGTGGAGATCCGCCTGCCGCGCTGAGCGCCCGCGCTCAGCCCCCGCCGTGCGCGGGCTGCACCACCGCCGTGTCCACGTCCACGTAGCCGATTACGCGCGCCCACCCCGCGACGTCGCCGGCGCGCCGGAAGGTCACCGTCACCCGGGCCGAGTCGCCCCGCGCGATCGGCCGCGTGAGATCGACCACCATGATGTGCAGGCCGCCCGGCGCGAACCGCAGCGTGTCGTGCGCCGGCACGGGAAGCTCCGCCACCGGCGTCATGTGCGACATCCCGTTGCCCATCGGCATGTCGCGGTGCACCTCGGCGCGGGCGGCGATCGGCGTCCGCACCCCGATCACGGTGTCGGCCTGGCTCGTGGGATTCGTGACCCACAGGTAGAGCACGGCGGGCGACCCGGCGGCAGGAGTCACGAGATACCCGCGCGTCCACCCCATGGCGCCGCCCTGATCCACGGGCACCACCCGGCATCCACCGGCCGCGGCGAGCGTCAGCGCCAGAAGCAGGAATCGTCTCATATCAGTAGACGTCTCTCAGGAGACGCGGAATGTCGTGGACGTAATCGGCGATCGTCATCCCCGGGAGGTAGATCACGTGCGCGCTGTCGTCGGGGGTGAAGGCGAACACCTCCGCCGAGTGCGACACGGCGTAGCCGCCGCCGGGCAGCGCCTCGCGCTGCGCCGGCGGAATGTGGAACGCCTGCTCCATGGCCGCCAGTTGCGCGTCGGTGCCCCGCAGGCCGATGAACGCGTGGTTGAACGAATCGAGCCACTGCCGGAGTTGCGGCAGCGAGTCGCGCGCCGGATCGGTGGTGACGAACACCACCGTCACCCGGCCGCGATCGCTGGCCGGCAACTGCTTGAGCGCCGCGGCGATGTTGGCCATGTGCACCGGGCAGACGTCGGGACAGTGCGTGTACCCGAACGTGATGAAGGTGACGCGCCCTCTGGTCCGCTTGCCGAAGTCGAACGGCGCCCCGTCCGTGCTCGTCATCGTCACGTCGGGCCGCGGCACGGCAGGATCGATCACCGCGCCCAGCACCAGCGGCTGCCCCCGCAGCCGGTCGATCGTGTCGCGCGTCGCGTCGCATCCGGCCAGCCACGCCGCCGCGACCACGCCCAGGAGCACCGTTCGAGACCCGACCCGCATCACCGCCTCCGTCAGAACGTACGGCGTACCTGCGCGAACACCGCGCGCGGCTGCCCGGGGGACACGAGGCCGCCGGCCACCAGTTCAGGATAGGGCCGGTCGAGCAGATTGCGAACCCCCAGGTCCACGTCGGCCCCACCCAGCCGCACCGAGAAGCTCGCATGCATCAGTCCATACGCCCCGAGCACCACGCCCGGTTCGTCGAACGGCGAGTAGGGCCCCACCCAGTTGCCGCTCAGGCGCAGGCTCCATTGCCGGCCGGCGGGCGAGAACCGCACGGCGGACGTGCCGATGTACCGGGCCGTGTTGTACACGCGCAACCCGTCCACGGTGGACACGCTCCCGTCGTCCTCCGACACGATCGTGAGGTGCGTGTAGCGCGCGTCGTTGAACGTCCAGTCCCCCGTCACCTGCACCGTGGGGCGCACCGGCACCGCCCATTCCAACTCCAGCCCCTGCCGCACGCTCGATCCGCCGTTGTTCGCCACCCCGCTCAGCGGATTGATCGTCTGCTCGTTGCTCACGTCCATGCGGAACAGCGTCGCCGCGCCGTACACGCCGCTGCGGTCGAACTTCAATCCGCCCTCGTAGTCCCACGCCGTGACCACCGGCAGGCCGGGATCCATCATCACGCCGTCCGTGGAGCGGAATCCCCGCGAGACGTCGGCGTACGCCGAGAGCGCATCCATCAGGCGGTACGTCGCGCCCGCCTTGGGCGAGAACACGCCGGTGCTCCCGCGGAACTCGCCGAACAGGTCCTGGAGCGATCGGGTGTCCAGCACGTCGGCACGGCCGCCCACGTCCAATCGCAACCGGTCGGTGAGATCCACGTACGACTGCAGGAACACCGCCCCCGACAGCTGCCGCGCCGTGGCCAGCGCGTTCACCGAATCGCGGGTGCGGTTGGTGGTGAAGTAGTTCTCGTAGCGCGCGTGATCCCACCGGCCCTCAGTGCCGATCGTCAGCTCGCCCCGGGGCAACTGCCAGGTGAGCGCGCTGGTGAGTCCGGTGCCGTAGCGAGAATCCTCCTCTTCCGTCTGGCTGCCGCTGCCCTCGAACTTGCCGCCCGCCGGCGGAATGGTCAGGAACAGCTGCCACCGGCCCTCGGTGGCGTACACCGTAGTGCGCCAGAACATGGGCCCGGTGATGAGCCGCAGGCTCACCCGCTCCTGCGCGCGGCGCTTGTACCCGCCGTCCGACGGGTTGGACACGATGTCGTACTGGTGGCGCGCGAATTCCTCGCCGCTCAGAAATCCCGCCGAGTTCCAGTCGGTGCCGTACAGCTCGGTGCCGAAGTCGATCGAGTATCCATGCCCCAGCTCGTGCACCACTCGGCCGTGCCCCTGCACCAGGTCGTATCCGGCGTTGGGCCGGAAGCCGTCGTCATGTTCGTAGTGCACGCCGAACACCCCACCGCCGCGCGCGCCATGGTCGAACCCCGTCATCACGGTCGCGTCGGCGCTCCCGAACGAACCCGCCGACGCCTTCACCTCGGTGCCCGCCATGCGATCGATGGTGCGCACGTTCACCACGCCCGCCATCGCGAAGTTGCCGAACAGCGGGCTCGTCGGCCCGCGGATCACGTCGATGCTGCGCACCGCGTCGGTGAACAGCTCGCTGAAGTCGTTGTAGCCTTCGGAGTGTCCGTTCACCGGCTCGTTCACCGGCACCCCGTCGATCCACAGCGCGAGGTCGGTGGAATGGTCGGAGCTGAACCCGCGCAGCGACGCGTCGGACGCGAAGCCCGGCCCCTGCCCCTGCTGATGCACCTCCACCCCCGCCGTCTGCCGGAGCAGATCCCACGTGCTGTTGGACGGCGTGGCGTTGATCACCGACGCCGGGATGTGCGTCACCGACGCCGGCTGGCTGCGGTCCACCGGCGCCGCCACGATGTTGACGGCGCCGAGGCTCTGCGCGACGGCCTTGAGCGAATCGGCGCGGGCCACGGAATCGGCCCGCGTCCGCTGCTGTTGGCCCAACAGGACGGAAGGACTCGCCAACACGGCGAGCGCCCACAGGATGCGACGCATGGGCGGAATGTAATGCGCGTAAACACCGCGAAATACCGGCGGCGCCATGTGCGCCCGCCGCATGGTGTTGCGCCACCGGCGCGGCGTCCGGGCCGGGCGCCACGGTCGCTTTATGCGGGGCCGGGATGTAAATTGAGAGAGTCCGGATATGCCCCAATGTGGGGCACCCCGCCGCCGGACCTCCTCGGTCCCACAGACATGGCCATTGCCCTGACGACCGCCCAGGATTCCGGAAGTTCCTCCACGCCCGCCGCCGACGGCCGGCCCAATCTCGC
>DATLTC010000027.1 GCA_035533755.1 Gemmatimonadaceae bacterium | reverse complement strand
GCGCGTGATGTACGCGGCGGGCACCGGCTCGAGCCACACCGTCTGCCAGATGCCGGTGACGGCGCTGTACCAGATGCTGTGCGGACGGAGCACCTGCTTGCCGCGGGGCTGCTCGCCGCGGTCGGTGGGGTCCCAGACGCGTATGACGAGGGTCTGCGGGCCGGTGCCGCGCAGGGCATCAGTAATATCTAATGTAAAGGGGTCGTAGCCGCCGCGGTGTTCGCCGACGCGCTTGCCGTTCACCCACACCGTGGCGTCCCAGTCCACGGCGCCGAAGTGGAGCAGCAGATGTCCGCCGCGTGGTCGTGCGGGCGCGAGGAACGTGCGCTGGTACCAGAGCGCCTGCGAATCGGAGACCGCGCGCTCGACGCCGCTCAGCTGCGACTGCACGGCGAACGGCACGAGGATCTTGCCGTCCCAGTGCGTGGGCCGCGGCGCGCCGCTGTCGGTGATGGCGTATTGCCAGGGGCCGTTGAGGTTGGCCCACGCGCGGCGCACGAGCTGCGGGCGCGGATACTCGGGCCAGGGGTGCGTGGGGCTGACGTCGGCGGCCCAGCGGGTGCGGATGTGGGTGGGCGCGGATTGGGCGGCGGCGGGAGCGGAGAGCGCGCCGAGCGCCGCCAGGGCGAGGGCCGCGAAGCGTGTCCTACCCACCGGCGATCGCCCCCACCACGAGATACGGCTCCCGCCCCTCGGCCACGGCGTTGGGCAGCGGCGCGTCGGGCGACTCGTGCGACAGATCCTGTTCGCAGGCAAAGAAGCGCACGAACGGCCGGCGCACCTGCGTGACGTGATCGCGGATGGCGCCTCGCAGCACGGGATAGCGCAGCTCCACCGCGTCGAGCACCGACCGCTGCGTGATCGGCGCCGGCACGTCGAACGCCAGCTCGCCGCCCGGCAGCTGGGCCAGGCGGTGGAGCGGCGCCGGCAACACGACGCGGATCATGAGAGCGTCTGCACCTCGACCGACAGCACCGCCGGAAGATCGCGGACGATCGCATTCCAGCTGTCGCCGGCGTCGGCCGATGCGTACACCTGCCCGCCGGTGGTGCCGAAGTACACGCCGCACTCGTCCAGGCGGTCCACCGCCATCGCGTCGCGCAGCACGTTCACGTAGCAGTTCTCCTGCGGCAGCCCCTTGGTGAGCGCTTCCCACTCGTTGCCGCCCGTGCGGCTGCGGTACACGCGTAGCTTGCCCTCGGGCACGAAGTGCTCGCCGTCGCTCTTGATGGGGAGCACATACACGGTGTCCGGCTCGTGCGCGTGGACGTCGACCACGAACCCGAAGTCGGTGGGCAGGTTGCCGCTCACCTCGCGCCACGACTCGCCGGCGTCGTCGCTGCGCATCACGTCCCAATGCTTCTGCATGAACAGCGTGTTGGGCCGCGATCCGTGCAGCGCGATGCGGTGCACGCAGTGGCCCACCTCGGCCTTGGGATCGGGGATGTACTCGGAGCGCAGGCCCTGATTGATGGGCTTCCAGGTCTCGCCGCCGTCGTCCGTGCGGAAGGCGCCGGCCGCGGAGATGGCGATGAAGATGCGCTGCGGATTGGTGGGATCGATGAGGATCGTGTGCAGGCACATACCGCCCGCCCCGGGCTGCCACTTGGGTCCCGTGCCGTGGCCGCGCAGTCCCGACAGTTCGCGCCACGATTTGCCGCCGTCGGTGGAGCGGAACATCGCCGCATCCTCGACGCCGGCGTACACGGTGTCGGGATCGGAGAGCGAGGGCTCGAGGTGCCAGACGCGTTTGAATTCCCACGGGTGGGCCGTGCCGTCGTACCACTGGTGCGTGCCGGTGATGCCGTCGTACACGAACTTGTTGTCCACCGCGTCCCACGTCTTGCCGCCGTCGTCCGAGCGTTGGATCTGCTGGCCGAACCAGCTGCTGGACTGCGAGGCGTAGATCCGGTTGGGGTCGGCGGGCGAGCCTTTGACGTGATAGATCTCCCAACCCGCAAAGTGCGGGCCGCTCACGTCCCACTTGGTGCGCTTGCCGTCCGAGGTCAGGACGAACGCCCCCTTCCGCGTGCCCACCAGCACCCGTACGCCGCTCATGCCAGCCTCCTGGTGACCCGTTCGCGGAGAGAATACCAGCCGCCGGGCCGGTTGTCGATGGCAACCGGGTGGAGCACTGCCGCCGCGCGGGCATGATCACCGGCGATGCGGATACTATTCAGGGGCGGCCCGGGATGCCCCGCGCCGACGAACGAATCCCGGTCAAGGACGTGCCATGAACGAGCAGACACTCACCGCCCGCTGGCGCTCGTGGGCGCCGCAACTGCGCAGCGTCATGCGGATCGCCGCCGCGTTTCTCTTCATGCAGTACGGGACCGGCAAGTTGTTCGCGTTCCCGCACGCGCTGCTCCCCAATGGGGGCACGGTGCCGATCGCGTCGCTGCTCGGCGTCGCCGGCCTGTTCGAGGTGATCGGGGGCACGCTGATGCTCGTGGGTCTGTTCGCGCGCCCGGTGGCGTTCGTGCTCGCGGGCGAGATGGCGGTGGCGTATTTCAAGGCCCACGCGCCGATGGGGTTCTGGCCGCTATTCAACAACGGATTACCGGCCGTGTTCTTCTGCTTCGTGTGGCTGTACCTCTCGGCCGCCGGCCCGGGCCCGTGGAGCATCGACGCGCTCCGGCGCCATCCGGGAAACGCCGGCTGACCGGAGGGCCGAGCGCGTCGCGCCCGGCCCTCAGCGGCCGCTAGAGTGACGGGTGCTCGAGGTAGGTGTCGTCGTGCACCTGGAACTGGTGCGCCACGGCAAGGATCTTGTCGTCGTTGAACAGGCCGCCCACGATGACGGCGCAGATGGGCTGCGGCTTGAGTACCGGCTGCGGCTCGGCCTGTCCGCCGCGGCGGCCGCCGAACTGCTCCGGAATGCCCATCTTGTACGGCACCACAGCGCAGGGGTGGCCGGTCTGCGCGTTGGGTCCCACGTCGGCGAACGGATTGCCGATGAACATGTCGAGATCCTTCATGAACTCGGCCCACTTGCTCACCATGATGTACCGCCGACGCTCCGTCTGCAGGAACTCGAACCCGGGCACGGTGCGGCCGGTGACGAAGCGCGGATTCCAGTCGGCGGGCGCCATCGGGTTGGCCGGCGCGCCGGCGGCGCCCCCTCGCCCGCCGCCCTGGCCGCGGCCGCGAGCGCCCGGCACCGGCGGCTTGAGCGCGTTGAGATCGAGCCCGATCTCCTTGGCCTTGATCTGGACGTAGGAATCGAACGCCGCCGCGTCTTCCACGGCGAGCCCACCCTGACCGATGCCGGCCACGGTGGGACGCGCGCCGATGGTGATGGGCCGGACGCCCAGGTCGCGCAGCCTGTCCACGAATTCCTTGGGGGCGTTGGGATCCACGCCCACGCGCAGCGACGCGAGGTCGATGCTGCGGTCGAAGTGGAAGGGCATGGTCACGGTGGACGGGTCCTTCTCGTCGGCGCCGTGAATGGCGTTGAACACCATGGCGCAATCCTCCACGGTGCGGGCGATGGGCCCCACGCGATCCTGCGACCACGCGAGCACCATGCCGCCGGCGCGGCTCACGCTGCCGAACGTGGGGCGCAGCGCGCTCAATCCGCAGCGGATGGTGGGCGACACGATCGATCCCTGCGTCTCGGTGCCGATGCCGAACGCCACGCAGCCGGCGGCGGAAGCCGATGCGGGGCCGGCCGACGAGCCGCTCGAGCCCTGCACCAGATTCCACGGGTTGTTGGTGCGACCGCGGAACCACTGGTCATTCTGGGCGAACAGTCCGGTGGCGAGCTTGGCGATCAACACGGCGCCGGCTTCGCGCAGGCGGACGACGACCTCGGCGTCCTCGTCGATGATGCGGTGCTCGAAATCCTTGGCGCCCCACGTGGTGGGCACGCCCTTGGTGGCGAACAGGTCCTTCACGCCATAGGGCAGTCCGTGCAGCGGGCCGCGATACTTGCCGGCGGCGATCTCGGCGTCGGCCTGCGCGGCGGCGGCGCGGGCCTGCGATTCCATGATCGTGACGGCGCAGAGCAGCGTGCCGTTGAGGCGCTTGAGACGGGTGAGATAGATGTCGGTGAGCCGGGCCGACGTGATCTTGCGCGCCTTGAGCAGCGCCGAGAGGCGGTGCGCGGGGAGGAACGCGATCTCGTCGTCGGACGTGGGCACGGCGCCGGACCACGGCTCCACGGAGAACTCGGCGCGGTCGAACGCGGCGCGTCCGCGCTCGCGGGCGAGCTTCTCGATCATGGCGCCGGTACCGCCGGGGTAGGGCTGGAACTGGAGGGCGGGAGGCTCGCCGTTCCCGAGCGGGACGGGGGGCTCCTGCTGTTGCTGCGGCGCGCGCTGGCCGCCGAGCGCGGCCAGTGCCGGGCCGGGCTGCGCGAGCGCGGTGCCGGCGCCCAACGTGGAGGCCGCGGCGGCCGCGAGCGAGAGGAACACGAAGTGCCGGCGGTCCATGCCGCCATGCGCCGTCTCGTCGTAGTCGGCCGACTCGAGGTCGTGCTGGAATTGTTGGAGCAGCTCTTCCGGGTTGGTCACGGGGATCCTCCGATCCTGGGCGGGCAGGTGATGGGCAGCGCTGAGAATCGCTCCGGGACGCGGTTCCGGCTAGGGCCCGCCGGCTGTGGCCGCACAAGCAACGCCGCTCGGCGTCGATGCTGACGCCGAGCGGCTATGGATGGTGCACGTGTGGTCCGGCCAGCGACCGCCCGCGGCTACTTCTTCTTCCTGGCAGCAGCGTTCTTGACCACCGGCGCCTTGGCGGCGTCCTTGAACACCATCGTCTGCCCCTCGTAGCTGAACTTCAGGTTCGCGGCCTGCTCCACGGCCTTGATCGCCGAGTCGGGCGACGCCAACGAGGCCGCGAACGAGACATTGCGGTCGAGCAGCGTGGTGTCCTGCACGAAGATATCGAGCGAGTACCACTGTTTGAGCAGATGGAGCACGTCACCCAGCTTGCGGTCTGAGACCGTGAACGTGTTGTCCGGCCACGTGGTGGTCTCGGCCAGCTGCGCCGCTGGGGGTACGGCCGTCTGCCCGGTGGGCATGATGCGAAGCGCCTGTCCGGCGGCCAACTGCTGGACGTCCTTGCCCACGGTGACCGTGGCCTGGCCGTCCTTCACGAAGACGGTCACCGAGGAATCGGTCGGGAAGTTGCGCACGTCCAACTGCGTGCCGGTGGCGTCGATCACGGCGTTGTTGGCGTAGATCTCGAGCGGGCTGTTGTGCCCCGGGGTCATGATGAACGCGGCGGCGCCCGCCACCTTCACGTACCGGAAGCCGTCGCTGAAATTCTCCGGCACGATGAGGTTCGAGCCCGGCGCCAGCTTGACCGTGGTGCCGTCGTCCAGCACGACGTTGGCGAACTGGCCGGCGAGGGTGGGGTGGGACCGCGCGCTGGGCGAGTTGATGGCCGAGAGGATGCCGCTCTTGCGCCCCAGATGGTTGAGCCACATGACGCCGCCCAGCGCGATGATGCCGGCGACGATGCCGATGGCGATCGGCACCTTGAGGGACCGCTTCTTTCCGAGGCCGGCCACGTGCGCCGCAGTGTCGTGGCGCGAAAGCTCGGCGGTGGCTTCGGCGACTCCGTCGTGATTGGGATGCAGCGTCTTGAGCACGTGTTTCCACGACTCGTTGACGTCGATCTTGGCTTCGGCGTGGGCGGTGGCGTGGCCGCCGTGCGCGAAGCGCTGGGCGCTCACGCGCTTGCCCAGGATCCGCGCCGAGGCATGCTTGATCTCCTCGTGCAGGAACGCGTCCAACTCCTGCGGCGTCTTGAAGCGCTCGCGGTCGGCCCACGCGGCGATGAAGGTGGCTTCGACGGCGCGTCCGGCGGACGACGCGGCATCTTTGAGTTGTGACTTGGATTCTTCGACGAGCGCCGAGAAGTTGGCGCGGAAGAGGCGCTCCAGCGCCTGCTCGTCGCGAAGGGGTGCGTCGGGTCCAATCGACGGCGAGGTCATCTTTCCGAGCCTCCAGAGACGATTGTTTGACTGAGTATGGCGTGGGTGACGGGGGGAGGGAAGTGGCGGCAGGATCCAATGCCGACCCGGCCCGTCCCGATGGCGGCCGCTGGCGCGGAAGAAACCGGGGTCAGCGTTTGGGCTGCAGGCGGCGCACGGCGGCGAAATTGCCGCGAAAGTGCAGGCCTTTGGCGCGGGCGGTGGCGAGCGGCATCCGTCCGCTGAGCAGGCCCATGACCAGGTGGGGCGGGCCGGTGACCACGGCGTCCGCATCGGGGGCGGAGCCGGGGCGGGCCTTCACGGCGCCGAGCACCGTCTCGATGAGCATGGGCTCGTCGCCGGTGTGCACCTGGATCGTGACCGGGGGCCGAGTGGGGGTGCGGTCGGTGAGGTAGAACTCCACCGGCAGCGCGAGCCAGCGGCTGCGGAACGCCTGATCGGGGGTCCACTGGCGCATGAGGGGGCCGGCCCAGGCGCCGAGGGCGCGGACGACGGGCTCGAGCTCGCGTCCTCTGGGGGTGAGGCGGAACAGGGCGGTGGCCACCGGGGGTGGCGCCTGTTCGCGGGACACGAGGCCGGCGAGTTCCATCTCGCGCAGGCGTTCGGCGAGGAGGTTGGTGGCGATGCCGGGCAGGCCGTGGCGGAGGTCGGTGTAGCGGGCGGCGTCCTGGAGGAGCAGTTCGCGCACGATGAGCAGGGTCCATCGGTCGCCCACCACGTCGAGCGCCTTGGCGAGGCCGCAGAACTGTCCGTAGGAACGCATGCGGCGAAGCTACGGCGGCTAGACAAAGAAATCAAGCAACAACTTGACTTCATCAACTATCGGGACGAATATGGGAGCGTCTCCATCCCGATCCCCCATTGCGCGAGGTGCGCCGCCATGTCCACGAACGCCCATCCGACCGCCGGCGCCGTGCCGCCGTTCGACGACTTCGACCGCGAAGTGGAGTCCACGCGCCGGGTGCTGGCGCGGTTCCCCGACGGGCGCGGGGACTGGCGCCCGCACGCCAAGTCGCGGACGATCGGCCAGCTGGCCATGCACGTGGCCAACATCCCCATCCGCGGCACGTCGATCCTGGAAACCAGCGAGCTCGACATGACGAAGCAGGCGCCGGCGGCGCCGCCGCCCACGACGGCGGCCGAACTGGTGGCGGCGTTCGATGCGAACGTGGCCGGGCTGCGCGCCGCGATGGCGGCGGCCTCGGCGGCGGAGCTGTCGCGCGACTGGACGCTCCGCGCCGGCGACCGGGTGATCCTGCGGCAGTCCAAGGGCTCGCTGCTCCGGCTGATGGTGCTGAGCCACATCATCCACCACCGCGCGCAGCTGGGCGTGTACTACCGGCTACTCGACATCCCGGTGCCGGGCGTGTACGGCCCGTCGGCGGACGAGCCGATCTGAGCGTCCCATGTACGTCCCCGCGCACTTCGAAGAGACGGACGTCGCCGTCCTGCATGGATTGATCCGCGCCCATCCGCTGGGCGCGTTCGTGGCGCTCACGGCGGCGGGGCTGGACGCGAATCACCTGCCGGTGGTGCTCGACCCGGCGCCGGCGCCGTTCGGCACGCTCCGCGCGCACGTGGCGCGGAGCAACCCGATCTGGCGGCAGCTGTCGGCCGGCGTCGAGGCGGTGGCCATCTTCCAGGGGGTGGAGCGCTACATCTCGCCCTCGTGGTACCCGAGCAAGGCCGCGACCGGCGGCAAGGTGGTGCCGACGTGGAACTACGCGGTGGTGCACGCGTACGGCGCGCTGCGGGTGGTGGACGACCACGACTGGCTGGCGCGGCATCTGGCCGAACTGGTGGACGTGAACGAGCGTGATGCGGCGCGGCCCTGGCGCATGGCCGACGCGCCGGCGGACTGGCTGGACCGGATGGTGGGCGCGGTGGTGGGGCTGGAACTGCCCGTGAGCCGGTTGATGGGCAAGTGGAAGTTGAGCCAGAACCGCGACGCGGCCGATCGGGCGGGCGTGGTGGAAGCGCTGACGGGCCTGGGGGGCGAGGCGGCGGCGGCGATGGCCGAGGCGGTGCGGGGCGCCACGCGGGAGTAGCGGGACCAAGGTCCGGCACCGATACTGTGGTCCGGAGGGCGGGCAACGGCTCCACGACCCAAGCGCCGGAGAGTTCGCATGACGGTCCGTGAATTCTTTCTCGAACGCCAGAAGGCCGAGTTCCCGGTGTTCCTGCGGGTGCTCAAGGCGATTCCCAAGGACGAGCTCGCGTACAAGCCGCACGATCGCTCGCCGTCGGCGGAGCAACTCGTGTGGACGCTGACGAGCGAACTCGAGACCTGCCTGGACGCGATCCGGCACAACAAGGCCGAGTGGAAGTTCGTGGCGCCGCCCCCGCTGGACGTCATGCTGGAGAAGTTCGAGCGCTGGTCCGGGGAGCTGAGCGACGCGGTGGCGCAGATGGACGACGCGGCGTGGAACCGCGTGGCCACGTTCTATTACCAGGGCAAGGTGGTGTCGGAGCAGCCGGTTGGAGAGTTCCTCTGGTTCATCCTGTTCGACGCCATCCATCACCGGGGACAGCTCTCCACGTATCTGCGGCCGATGGGCGGCAAGGTGCCGTCCATCTACGGGCCGTCGGCCGACGAAGGGATGTAGCGCCGCCCGATTCTTTGCAGGATCTGAACGAACGGGCCGCGGCCTCCCCTGTCTCCCCGCGTGCACCGCGGATAATCTTGTCCCATTCCGCTTACTTGCTCCGGGGGCGTATCCATCATGTTGAAGCGCGTCGTGTCGCACCGCTGGCTGCGCGGTGCTGGTGTCGTGGGTGTGGCGTTGTTGACCGTGGGTTGGGCGGCGCCGGTGCGGCCCGATCTGTTCGCCGGCCTCGTGTGGCGCAACATCGGGCCGCTGCGCGCCGGGCGCGTGGCGGCGGTGACGGGCGCGGTGGGCGAGCCGGGCGTGTTCTACGCCGGGCTGCCGTCGGCGGGCGTGTGGAAGACCGACAACGCGGGCACGACCTGGTATCCCATCTTCGACGCGGTCAAGGACGTGTCGTCGGTGGGCGCGATCGAAGTGGCGCCGTCGGACACCAACGTGATCTACGTGGGCACGGGCGACATCATCACCGGCGGTTCGATCAACGAAGGGAACGGCGTGTACAAGTCCACCGATGCCGGCCGGACGTGGCAGCATCTGGGACTCGACGCCACCAAGCAGATCCCGTCGATTCTCGTGGATCCGGCCAACCCGGACGTGGTGATGATCGCGGCGCAGGGCAACATCCACGCGAAGAGCGACATGCGGGGGGTGTTCCGCTCCACGGACGGCGGCAAGACGTGGACCAAGACGCTCTACGTGGACGACGAGACGGGCGCGGTGAAGCTCGCCTGGGCGCATGACAAGCCGAGCATCATTCTGGCGACGACGGATCTGCACTACGTGGCGCCGGGCGCCACCGGGCGCGGCGCCTTTGGCGGCCCCAACGGGACGCACCTGTTCAAGTCGACGGATGAGGGGGTGACCTGGCACGAGATCACCGGGGGCGGGCTGCCGGAACTGACCGGCCGCACGTCGGTGGCGGTGGCGAACCACACCGACGGCCAGCGGATGTTCGTGATCAGCAACTCCGGCCTGTACCGGTCCGACGACGGCGGCGCCACGTGGCGGCAGATGGATCCCACGGACACGCGGATCCGCAACGGGCAGGGCGGCTACAACTGCGGCGTGTACGTGAGCCCGGAGAATCCGGACGTGGTGTACACGATCAACACGTCGAGCTACGTGTCGCGCGACGGCGGCAACACGTTCACGGGGTTCAAGGGCGCGCCGGGCGGCGACGATCCGCAGCAGCTGTGGATCGATCCCACCAATGGGCAGCGGATGTTGCTGGGCATGGACCAGGGCGCGACGGTGACGCTGGACGGCGGGCGCACGTGGAGCCTGTGGTACAACCAGTCCACGGAGCAGGTCTACCACCTCTCCACCGACAACTCGTTCCCGTACTGGGTGTACGCGCCGCAGCAGGACGCGGGCGCCATCCGCGTGCGCAGCCGCGGCAACTTTGGCGAGATCACGCCGCTCGACTGGAATCCGGTGGGCGGGTGGGAGTGGGGCACGATCGTGGCCGATCCGCTGAACCCGAACATCGTGTACACGAGCGGCCAGGGGATCGTGAAGATCACGTATCCCAGCGAGCAGTCGATCAACGTGGGGCCCAACCAGGATCCGAGCGCGCACCTGCGCACGGCGTTCTCGATGCCGCTCGTGTGGGCGCCGTGGGACCAGCATGAACTGCTGGCCGGGTTCCAGTATCTGATGGCGACCACCGACGGCGGCGGGCACTGGACCAAGCTGAGCCCCGATCTCGGGTATCCCAAGGGCGTGAAGCCGCCGCCGGAGAATGCGCCGCCGGAGCGTGGGCGCGGGGGCGCCGGTGGCGGCCCGCGGGGCGGGGCGATCGAGGCGATCTCGGCCTCGCCCGCGGCGCGCGGCGTCATCTGGGTGGGCACGAACAACGGCCTCGTCAAGATGACCCGGGACAACGGCAAGACGTGGACGGACGTGACCGTGCCCGGGCTGCCCGACGCCGATCGCGCGGACATCTCGGCGATCGACGCGTCGCCCACCGATGCGGCGTCGGCGTACGTGGCGATCGATCTCCACGGGGCCGGCGACTACGCGCCGTACTTCTACCGCACCACCGACTACGGCAAGACGTGGACCAAGATCGTGAACGGCCTGCCCACCGATCAGCCGGGGGGGAGCTTCGCGCGGGTGATCCGCGCCGACACCAAGAAGGCCGGGCTGCTGTTCGCGGGCACGGAGAGCGGCATGTACGTGTCGTTCAACAACGGCGACGACTGGCAGTCGTTGCAGCTGAACCTGCCCACGACGTCGTACCGCGACGCCACGATCAAGGGCAACGATCTGGTGGTGGGCACGTACGGGCGCGGGATCTGGATTCTGGATGACATCTCGCCGCTGCGGCAGATCACGCCGGCGCTGGCGAGCGAGTCGGCGCACCTGTTCAAGCCCGGCGAGGCGTACCGCGTGCGGCGGAACGTGAACGGCGACACGCCGTTCCCGCCCGAGGTGCCGCACAACCTGAATCCGCCCACGGGCGCGATCATCTACTACTACCTGGGCAGCAAGCCGTCAGGCGACATCACGCTCGACGTGATGGACGCGACGGGCAAGGTGGTGCGCCACATGTCGAGCGCGCCGATCACGCCGGTGGCCGAGGCGGCGCATCCGCCGGAGCCGAGCTTCTGGCTGGCGCCGCCGATGCCGATGCCCACCGACGTGGGCACCAATCGCGTGAACTGGAACCTGCGCTACGACGATCCGCCGGCGTTCAGCCACAGCTACGAGATCAACGCGAATCCGGAGCAGACGCCGGCGTCGCCGCAGGGGCCGCTGGCCCTGCCGGGCGTGTACACGCTCAAGCTCACGGTGGACGGCAAGAGCTACACGCAGACACTGACGGTGCGCAACGATCCGCGCTCGCCGGCCACGCTGGCCGACCTGCGGGCGCAGCACGATCTGCAGATGAAGATCTACGGCGGCATGCAGACCACCTGGGACGGCTTCCATCAGGTGGCGGCGATGCGCGAGCTCGTGTCGAAGGACACGAGCGCGAGCGCGCCCGACGTGGCGGCGGCGGCGAAGGCGTTCGATGCGAAGCTGGCCGCGGTGGGCGGCAGCACCGAGGGGGGACGCGGGTTCGGCGGGTTCGGCCGCGGGGGCGCTGCACCGCCGCCCAACTTCGTGGCGCTCAGCGGCGCGTTCGTGCGCCAGATCGAATCGCAGGACAATGGGGATCACGCGCCGAACGCCGCGATGCGGGGCGCCTACACCACGAGCTGCAAGGACCTCAAGGCCGCGGTGGCCACGTGGCGCGGGCTCAACGGCAAGGAGCTCACGGCGTTGAACGCGGTGCTGACCAAGGCCGGCTTGCCGGCCGTTCCGGCGGCGACGCCAGTGGCGCCGCCGCCGGGGTGCTGATCGGCCGCAGGGTCCACGAGCCGCCGCGTGCCGGGAGTCTGGCGCGCGGCGGCCACGTCACGGGGTGTTGACGCCGGCGGCTGGGCGGCCC
>DATLTC010000026.1 GCA_035533755.1 Gemmatimonadaceae bacterium | reverse complement strand
GCCGAACGACTCGCGGTGCAGCGTGGCCACGCCGTGGCGGTACAGCAGGAACAGTTGCAGCAACCGCGACGGCGACGTGCGACGGCGCGCCGCGTCGTCCAGCGCCTGGTACGCCGCCAGCACCCCCAGCCGCTCGCACATGCCCGCCACGTTGGGGAACACGTAGAACGCGCCCTGCGGCATCTGGCACCGCACCCCCGGCACGGCGTTCAGCGCCGGCACGACCCAGTCGCGGCGCCGCTGGAATTCCGCCACCATGCGCGCGATCTCCTCGTACGACTGGGGGCTCTCCAGGGCCACGCGCCCGGCCTCCTGCGTGAACGGCGACACGCACGACGTGGTCTGGATCACCTGGCGCTTGAACGCCTGCGCCTCCTCGACCGTGGGCAGGACGGCGTAGCCCAGCCGCCAGCCGGTCATCGCGAATCCCTTGGAGTGTCCGCTGGCGATGATCGTCCGCTCCGCCATGCCGGGCTGCGACGCGATGCTCGCGTGCTCGGCGCCGTCGAACATGATGTGCTCGTAGATCTCGTCGGAGTACACGCGCACGTCGGGATGGCACCGCTCGCGGATCACCGCCGCCACCTCGGCCAGCAACTCGCGCGACAGCACGCCGCCCGTGGGATTGGACGGCGAACACAGCATGATGAGCTTGGTCTTTGGCGTGATCAGCGCCGCGAGGTCCTCGGCCGTGAACGCGAACCCCCGCTCCTCGCGCAGCCGCAGGGGCACCGGCGTGCCGCGCACGAACGTGGTCCACGATTCGTAGATCGCGAACCCGGGACTGGGATAGATCACCTCGTCGCCCGGATCCACGTACGTCTGCAGGGTGAGCGAGATGGACGGCTTGGCGCCCGGCAGCACGACGACGCGCGCCGGATCGCCCGGGATGCCGCGCGTGCGGGCCACGTAGGCGGCGATCGCGGCGCGCAGCGACGGCACGCCCTGCGGATCGGAGTAGTGGGTGTTGCCGCGGCGGATCTCGGCGATGCCCGGTTCGTTGATGTGCGGCGCGCTGTCGAAATCGGGTTCGCCGATCGTCAGGCGGATCACATCGGGGCGCCGCGCGGCTGCGCGGGCGACGTCTTCTCCGAACGTGAACGAGCCTTCGACGCCGAGGTCGTCGAGTCGTCGTGCAAAGAGCGGCATGGCGGGGGCGAGAGGGTGGAGTGCGAGACCGCTTGAAGATGCGCGCTCGGGCCCGTGGATGCGAGGGCGCATTATATTCCTGCGCCATGCGCATCCTGCTCCAACGCGTGTCGCGGGCCGAGGTCCGCGTGGACGGCCGCGTCACCGGCTCGATCGGCCGCGGATTCCTGCTGCTGGTGGGGTTCACGCACGCCGATGGCGACGCCGAGGTGGCGTGGATGGCCGAGAAGGTGGTGGGGCTGCGGCTGTTCGGCGACGCCGAGGGCAAGATGAACCTCGCTCTGGCCGACGTGGACGGCGCGCTGTTGGTGGTGTCGCAGTTCACGCTCTACGGCGACGCCGCCAAGGGACGCCGCCCCAGCTTCATCGACGCGGCGCGTCCCGACGTGGCGGTGCCGCTCTACGAGCGGTTCGTGGCCGCCCTGCGCGCGCGCGGCGTGCGCACCGAGACCGGCGAGTTCGGCGCGATGATGGACGTGGAGTTGGTCAACGACGGACCGGTCACCCTGTGGCTGGAAAAGTGACCGCGCCGCGCGTGGTCCTCGCCTCGGCGTCGCCGCGCCGCCGCGACCTGCTCACGCTGGTGGGCATCCCGCACGAGGTACGGCCCGCCGACGTGGACGAATCGTTGCGCGCGGGCGAGCCGCCGGCCGCGTACGTCGAGCGGCTGGCGCGCGAAAAGGCCCTGGCGCTGGGCGACGCCGACGCTGTGGCCATCGGCAGCGACACGACGGTGGTGGTGGACGGCGAGGTGCTGGCCAAGCCGGAATCGGAGGCCGACGCGGCCCGCATGCTGCGGCGGCTGAGCGGACGGGCGCACGTCGTGCTGACTGGTGTGGCCGTGGCCTGGCGCGGGCGCGTGGAATCGGGCGTGGAGGAGGTGGGCGTCACCTTCCGCGAACTGTCCGACGAGGAGATCGCGCGCTACATCGCCACCGGCGAGCCCATGGACAAGGCCGGTGCCTACGGCATCCAGGGGTTCGGCGCCACGATCGTCACCCGCGTGGACGGCGACTACTTCGCCGTGATGGGGCTGGCGCTCAACCGGCTGATCCGGATGTGCGAGCGGATGGGCCTGCGCTATCCGTTCGGCCCGCTCGAAGTCGCGGCCCGCCCGTAGTCCGGGCCGTAGACGGCGCGCCAGCGCTCCACGCGGTCGAGCACGTCGCGCACCGTGATGCGCGGCATCCGTCCCGGGCGGTTCTCCATGGACAGCGGATAGTCCTCGCCGGGGTCGCCGTAGGCGTCCACGATCAGATCGTGGAATCGGCGATATGGCCCAGTGCGCTTGGGGTTGGTGTATCCGATCAGGCTCACCACGGGGCGGTCGAGTGCCACCGCCATGTGCAACGGGCCGGTGTCGGGCGACAGCACCAGCGCCGCGCCGTCCATGATCCCCACCAGATTGCGCAACCCGCTGCCGAGCGCCGATCGTGGCGCGCACCCGGCGCGCTCCATGATCGTGCGCTCGGCGTGCAATTCGCGCGGCGACCTGCCGCCCACCAGCACGGGCTGCAATCCGAAATCGTGGTGCAGCGCGTCGGCCACCTCGGCCCAGCGCTCGGGGGCCCAGTCCTTTTCCGGCTTGCTCGTGGCCACGACGATCGCCGCCGCGGGACGTTCGGCATTCCGGTAGAACTCCCTCTGCCAGGCGCGCTCCGCTGGCCATGGGCCGAGGTCCCACACCACGGGCTCGTGGGCGATGCCCAGCGCCGTGAGAAACTCGAAGTACTGGTCCTGCACGTGCTGGCCGGCGTGCGGCGGAATCTTGCGGTTGGTGAACAGCCAGTTCATGTCCCGCGCCCGCGCGCGATCGAAGCCGAGCTTGATCGGGGCGCGCGTGAACGACGTGACGATGCCCGCCTTGAAGTACACCTGCAGGTTGATCACCACGTCGAACGTGCGCCGCGCCAGCTCGGCCCGCACGTCGGTGAACGCCCGCCAGCCCCGGCTGCGGTCGAACAGCACGATGTCGTCCACCGCGCGATGCCCGCGCACCAGGGTGGCCGGTCCCGGCTGCAGGACCCACGTGATGTGGCTGGCGGGGTGCGCGCGCTTGATGGCGTTGATCACCGGCAGCACGTGGACGGCGTCGCCCACGGCGCTCATCATCACGATGCAGATGCGGTCGAGCCTGGCCTCGATCATGCGCCGGAAGTTATCGCGTCCCGTGGAAGTGCGCCGGAGCGCCGGCCAGCGCCACGGCTTCGCGCACGATCTCCTCGGCGCCGATCCCTTCGGGCGATGGGCGCGCGATCATGCCCGACGGGCCCACACCCTGCGGGAAGGTGCGCTCGGGCTCGCCCGGCGCGAAGATGCCGAGCGCCGGCACGCCGAACGCGCCAGCCACGTGCAGCGGGCCGGAATCGTGGCCGATGAACAGCGCCGCGCGCGCCAGCGCCGCCGCCGTATCCACCAGCCGCGGGCCGAACTGGTCCACGTACCGCCAGTCCGGCCGCCCGGACGACGACCGCACCTCGTTCAGCTCCGCCGTGCTCCCGATCCAGAGGGGCGAGTACCCGCGATGCTCCAACGCCGTGGCCACGGCGATCCACACGCGCACCGGCACGCAGCGCTCGCGCTTGCTTGCGAACGGGTGTAGCGCCACGATGCGGCGCGAGAGGGCGCGCTCCACATCGGGGCGCGGCGACAGCCGGCGCGCATCCAGCCGGTACCGCAGCGGCCGCGGCGCGATCCCGAGCGGCGCCAGCAGCCGCGACTCCTCGGCGAGCACGGGACGGTGGATGTCCTCGGCCGGCAGCGCGTGCGTGAGCCAGCGCGCGTTCCTGCGCCGCTCCAGGCCGATGCGCACCGGAATGCCGCAGAACGCCACCGCGCGCGCCGTGCGCCAGGGCGATGCGGCGAGCACCGCGGTGTCGAACCCGCCGCGCCGGATGCGTGTCATCGCGCCAAGAAAGCGAAACAGACTTCCCTTGCCGCGACCCGGCGCCTTGTCCCAATAGGGATCCGACGCGATGACCTCGTCCACATGCGGCATGAGCGCGCCGATGTCGCGCGTGTAGTCCTTGCACCAGAGCGTGATCGAGGCGTCGGGAAAGCGGTCGTGGAGCGGCGGCGTGAGCGCCGACGCGAACACCAGATCGCCCAGGTTGTCGAGGCTCACCAGCAGCAGCCGCCGCGGAGCGGGCACCGGCGCGGGCCGGCCGAGGGAATCGGTCATCGAGGGGCGATCATCTTGCGCAACGCGTGGCGCGGCGAGAGCTTGTGCGGCCGTGAGCATGCAACATCAAGCAGTGGCCGCGCCCGGGCAAGGTGGGCGGATGCGAGTTCTGGTGCTGGACACCGAGCGCGGCTGGCGCGGTGGGCAGCGACAGACCCTGCTGCTGGCGCGCGAGTTGGCCCGCCGGGGCGAACAGTGCTATGTGGCCGCGCGGCCTCTGGCGCCGCTGGCCGAGCGCGCGCACGCGCTGGGGCTCCCGGTGGTGCCCGCCGCGCCCACCGGCGAGGTGGCGCTGCTCACCGCCTGGCGGCTGCGGCGGTTCATCAAGCGGCACGACGTGCAGATCGTCCACGCCCAGACGGCGCACGACGTCACGTTGGGCGCCATGTGTACGCTCGGCACCACGGCACGGCTGGTCGTCACGCGCCACCTCGCCAAGCCGCCGCGCGCCAACCCGGGCACCCGCTGGAAGTACAGCCGGGCCGCCGCCGTGATGGCGGTGTCGCGTGCCGCGGCCGACGCCCTGGGCGCGGCGGGCGTGCGGCCCGAGCTCCTGTCCGTGGTCCACGGCGGGGTGGAGACCGACCGCACCGTGGCGCCGGCGCCGGCCGAGCTCCTGGCCACGCTCGGGGTGCCCCCCGGCGCGCCCCTGGCGGTGATGGTCGGCGCGCTGGTGGAGCAGAAGGACCCGTTGACCTTCGTCCGCGCGGTGGCGGCGGCGCGACGTCAGGCGCCCACGCTCCACGGACTGCTCGTGGGCGAGGGGGAGTTGCGCGGAGCGGTGGAGACGGAGATCGCGGGGCTCGGGCTCTCCGGGTTCGTGCACCTGGCCGGGTTCCGCACCGACGTGGACGAGCTGCTCGCGGCGGCGCGCGTGGCGGTGCTCAGCTCGCGCTTCGAAGGGCTGCCGCTGGTGATCATGGACGCGTTCGCGCTGGGGGTGCCGGTGGCCGCCACCGCGGGCAGCGGCACGCCGGAGTTGGTGGCCGACGACGACACCGGGCTGCTCGTGCCGGTGGGCGACGCCCCCGCGCTCGGCGCGGCGATCGCGCGCATCGTGAACGACCCGGCGCTGGCCCAGCGTCTGCGACAGGCGGGGCTGGCGCGGGCCGACGACTTCTCCGTGCGGCGAATGGCCGACGCCACGATCGGGGTGTATCGCGACGTGCTGCGGGGTGCGCGCTAGAGTTGCCGCTGGGCGTCGGCGCGGAGCCGCGCCAGATCGTCGTCCGTCACCGGCGCGCCGAACCGGTCGCGCCACTTGCGCGCCGAACGCTCGAGCCGCGCGAGGTTGGTCTCCAGGCAATGGCCACGATCGGCGTGGAAGGTGACCCGGTCCACGTCGAGCAGGTATGCCGTGGGCGCCGCGACGTCGCCCGCGAGGAGCACGTTCTTCACGTTCAGGTCATGGTGGCGCGCGCCGGCGCGCGACAGGACGGCCACGAGCGTGGCCGTGGCCGCGATCGCGGCCGCCCGCGCCGACGCCGGTTCCGCGGGGCCGAGCGCCGCCGCGAGGTCGCGGCCGGGCGCGATCTCGCGCGTCATGACGTCGGAGCGCGCCAGCACTCCGGCCACCGGATACACCACGTAGCCGAGCATCAGCGGCGTGGGCACGCCGGCGCCGGCCAGGCGCGCGGAGATCGCGAGCTCCAGCGGCGCGCGCGTGGGCAGGTGGAACAGGTCGCGCGTCATGCCCGCGAACGTGCCGCCGTGCCGGTTGTGTCGCACCACCACGCGCTCGCCGCCGGGCAGCGCGATGGCGTACGCCGGCTGGCGGCCCGTCATGCGGGTGTGGTCGGGCCGGCCGGCGGCGTACGCGTACACCGTGCCGCCGGCCAGGATCTCGCGCAGCGCCGGCACGAGTTCGTGCCGCGCCACCAGTTCGGCGCGCCCCACCCGCGCGCGCTCGTAGCCGGGCGGTGGGGCGTCGCGGGTCACGCCACCACGCGGAACACCGGCACCGGCTGCGTCTTGCCCTTGAGTTCCATGGGCGGGCATTCCTCCAGCGGCGGCGGCGCCGACAGCGCCTGTTTCATGCTGCCCGAGATCAGGATCTCGCCCGGGCCGGCCACCGAGCACAGCCGGCTGGCCGTGTTCACCGTATCGCCGATCACCGTGAACTCGAGGCGCTTCTCGGAGCCGATGTTGCCCGCGAACGCGTCGCCGAAGTTGAGCCCGATGCCGATCTGCAGTTCGGGCCGCCCCTCGTCGCGCCACTTGGCGTTGAGCTTGTCGAGCTCGCGGATCATGTCGACGGCGGCGCCCATGGCCTTGTCGGCATCGCGCGGATCGCCGATCGGCGCGCCCCACTGCGCCATCACGGCGTCGCCGATGAACTTGTCCAGCGTGCCGTCGTGGCGGAACACGCAGTCCACCATCTCGGTGAAGTACTCGCTGAGCAGGCGCGCCATGTCGTCGGGGTTCATCGTCTCCGACAGCTGCGTGAACCCGCGGATGTCGCTGAACAGCACGGCCACCTTGCGCTTCTCGCCGCCCAGCCGCGTGGCGCCGGCCGACGAGGCGATGCGCTTGGCGAGCTGCGGGGTGAAGTAGCGCTCGAAGTTGCTGCGGGCCAGCGTCTCCCGCCGGATGCGCTCCGCGAACTGGCTGTTCTCGATGGCCACGGCGGCGATGCCGCTGAACGCGATCACGAAATCCAGGTCGTCGTCGTTGAACCGGTGCGTGGTGGACACGTTGTCCACGTACAGCACGCCGAGCACGCGGTCCTCGCTGCCGATGAGCGGCGAGCAGATGGCCGACCGCACCTGCTGGAGCACCACCGACTGCCCGCCGAACCGCTCGTCCTCGCCCGCGTTGTCCGAGAGGATGGCCACCTTGTCGGCCACCGCGGCCCGCGCGATCGACTGCGGCACGGCGCGCGGGGCATCGCCGCCGCGCTTGTCGCGCGAGATCTTGGGCACGAGCGCGCCGCCGTCGTCGAGCAGGAGGATCGCCACCCGGTCCACGGCCAGGATCTGGTAGGCGTACTGCACGATCTGGTCGAGGATCGCGTCGGTGTCCACCGCGCGTCCCAGTCCCTTGGACACCTCGAGCAGCGTGGCGAGCTTCTCGCGGCTCTTGTCGGCGGGCGTGGCGGGGATGCCGGGGGACGACGTGGGCGGCGTCTGCCCGCGCACCGGGAGCTGGCGCACGATCGTCGCGCCCGGCGGCGGCGCGGGCGCGGCGGCCTGCGCCGCCGCGGGCACGCGCGGGGTGAACTCCTCGAGCGTGAGCTCCACTTTGCCGAACGTCACCCGGTCGCCGGCCGCGAGGTCGGCGTGCTCGATGCGGGCCCCGTTCACGAACGTCCCGTTGCTGGACCCCAGGTCGCGCACCCGCACGCCGCCGGCGGTGCACTCCACTTCGGCGTGACGGCGCGAGATCGTGGGGTCGATGATCGGCAGGTCGCACGTGGGCGCCCGGCCCACGAGCTGCGGCGATCCGGCGCGCAGCTCGAACGACAGGGTCTGGTCCGCGCTCGTGAGCTTGTAGGCCATGTACGGTGGAATATGCGGCGCGCGGGGGCGGGCGACTAGCTGTCCCGCATGGAAGCGCGCACGCGCCCGATGGCGGTGAGCATGGCCCGCGCCTTGTTCTCGGTCTCGTCCCACTCGCGCTCCGGCACCGAGTCGTACACGATGCCGCCCCCGGCCTGCACCGACGCCACCCCGTCCGCGATCACGCAGGTGCGGATGGTGATGGCCAGGTCCATGCGCGTGCCGCCGGCCGAGATGTAACCCACGGCGCCGGCGTACGGGCCGCGCCGCTCGGGCTCCAGTTCGTCGATGATCTCCATGGCGCGCACCTTGGGCGCGCCCGTCATCGTCCCCGCGGGAAAGGTGGCGCGGAAGGCGTCCATGGCCGACAGCTCGGGGCGCATCGCGCCCTCCACCTGGCTCACGATGTGCAGCACGTGGGAATAACGCTCCACCACCATGAGATCGGTCACCTGCACGCTCCCGTAGCGCGCGATGCGCCCCACGTCGTTGCGCCCCAGATCCACGAGCATCAGGTGTTCGGCGCGCTCCTTCTCGTCGGCCAGCAGCTCGGCCGACAGCATGTCGTCCTCCGCCGCCGTGCGCCCGCGCGGCCGCGTGCCGGCGATGGGACGCACCGTCACCCGCCCCGCCGCCACGCGCACCAGCAGCTCGGGCGAACTCCCCACCAGCTCCACGCCGTCCAGCTCCAGATGGTACATGTACGGCGACGGGTTCACCACGCGCAGCGCGCGGTAGAGCAGGTCGGACGAGAAGTCGTGCGGCAGCGTGATCCGCCGGGCCAGCAACACCTGGAACGCGTCGCCGGCCACGATGTACTCCTTGATCCGGTCCACGTCGCGCAGGTACTTGCCGCGCTCGTAGCGCGACGTGCCCACGGCGGGCGGCGCCGATTCGGCCAGCTCCAGTGGCGGCAACGTGCCCGGCGCGCGCAGCCGCGCCATGGCCGCCGTGATGTCCGCCTCCGCCCGGTCGTACAGGGCGCGCAGGTCGGCGTCGGCGGCGTCGGCGGGCACGGGCACCGACGCCACGAACCGCGCCCGCGAGCGCAGGTTGTCCACCACCACCAGCACCCGGGTGAACACGAACAGCGCATCGGGCACGTTGAGCACCCGCGGCGGCGCGTGGGGCAGGTGCTCGATGGCGCGCACCACGTCGTAGCCAAAGTACCCCACCGCGCCCGCCCAGAACTCGCCCAACTCGGGCACGTCCACGGGCGGGAACCGCTTCACCAGCTGGTCGAGGTCGTCGAGCGGATCGGCCGGCGTGCGCGCGCCGTGCCAGCCGGCCTCCGGGGTCCAGTCCTCCACCACGCGGTCGGTGAGCCGCCAGGCGCCGCGCGGCTCGGTGCCCATGAACGTGTAGCGCGACCAGGTCTCGCTCCCCGCCGGCGCCGACTCGAGCAGGAACGAGAACGGCCCCCGCTTGAGTTTGGTGAACGCCGCCACCGGCGTCTCGGTGTCGAGCACGCATTCGCGCCACACGGGTACCAGATGCCCACGTGCGGCGCGCGACAAAAATGCTTCAAAGCTCATGGATGGTCCGTTGCCCGCTCGTATATCGCTCGCGATACTTCAGTCAATGATCCGCAGTTCCAACCCTTCCCATCCCCACACGGTTCCGGCCCCTCGCGGTTCCGGCCCCGCGCCGTTCCGGTCCCGCGCCGTGCCGGCCCTGCGCCGTCTCGCCCCGGCCGTGTTGTTGCTGTTGATCGCGGTGCCCTCGGCGGCCCAACAGTGGAACTCGCCCCGCGTCCTCTCGCTCGTCCAGCGAGCCACCGAGCGCCGCGAGGCCCAGCTCTCCGATACCGGCCTCGTGGAGTACCAGGCCGTGGCCAAGGGCTACCTCACATTTCTGGTACAGCTGGGCCAGGGCTATCCCACGCCGCCCAAGATCGTGCGCACCGACCAACTCGCGCTCCAAGTCTATTGGCGGTCGCCCGATCTGAGCAAGCAGCGCATCATCGGCCGCCGCGACACCACGCTGCTCCCCACCGACATCAACTACCACCGCGATCACCTGGGGATCATCCAGAACAACTTCCCCGACATCATCCGCCTGGGCGAAGGGGACGAGGTGCGCGATTGCCCGCACCCGCTCTCGCCAATCGGGCTCCAGCTCTACGACTTCGCCATCGCCGATTCGCTGCGCCTGTCCATTCCGGGCCAGACGTTCGACGTCTACGAGGTGAAGGTGCGCCCCAAGGACGACACGCAGCCGCGCGTCGTGGGTGCCGTCTATCTGGACCGTACCACCGGGCAGGTGGTGCGCATGGCGCTCAGCTTCACCCGCGCCGCGATGCTCGATCCCCAGCTCGAGGACATCTCGATCGTGCTCGAGAACGGCCTCATCGGCACCCGGTTCTGGCTGCCCCGGCACCAGGAGATCGAGATCCGCCGCACGGGCACCTGGTTCGATTATCCGGTGCGCGGGATCATCCGCGGCCGGTGGGAGGTGTCGGACTACAAGCTCAACGTGAACCTCCCCGTGGCCAGCTTCGCCGGCCCCGAATTCGTCCAGGAGCCGCCGCAGGTGCTCAAGGCGTACCCGTTCAAGGGCAACATCCTCGACTCGCTGCCCCCGGACGTCACCGTCACCACCGACGCCGACGTGCGCCGCGTGCAGGCTGAAGCCCGCGCCCTCGTGCGCCGGCAGGCCCTCGAGCGCGCCGAGGCCACGCGCGTGAGCGCCCGCGGCGTGAGCGACATGGTGCGCGTGAACCGCGTGCAGGGCCTCACGCTGGGCGCCGGCATCGAGCAACGCGTGGGCCCCGGCCTCACGCTGGCGGTGCGGCCCAACTTCGGCATCGACGAGCGCCGCCTGCGCGGCGAACTCTCGTTGGGATGGCAGGCCGCGCGCGGCGCGTCGGTGCACCTGTTCGCCCGGCGCGTGCTGGCCGACGCGCGCCTCGAGCCCGAGCGGTCGGGCATCGCCAACAGCCTCGCCGCCCAGGAGTTCGGCGGCGACGCCACCGAGCCGTACGACGTCCTCGCCGCCGGCGCCTCGGTGGAGGCGCCGATGGCCGGACTGCGATGGACGCTGTCGGTGGCCGCCGAACGCCAGCGGGCCGCGCACGTCTACGCGCAACCCGCCACCGGCCGGTACGCGCCCACCATCGCCGCCACCGCCTATTCGCCCCTGCACACCGCGTTGCGCATCGAGCGCGACGGGCCGCTCGACGTCTGGGGCTTCGACGTGCGCGCCGCGGGACAGGCCGACTGGAATCATGCGCACGGCCATCCCGTCTGCCCGGCCGCCGGAGCGCCGTGCGTGTTGGCGCCCGACGATGCATGGCGGCTCTCCGGCGTGGCCGACGTCCAACGGTCCATCGGCCGCCTCCAGTTCGTGAGCCACACCGATGCCGGCGCCTCGGGCGCCAGCGGCGGCGACATCCCGGCCCAGCAGCTCATCTATTTTGGCGGTCCGGTCACGGCGCCCGGCTACGGCCTGCACGAACTCGTGGGCACGCGCGGCGCGTCGCAGCGGTTCGAGCTCCGCATGCCGGTCCCGTTCTACGCGTTCTCCCTCGGCACATTCGGACGCTCGCCGGCGCAGGCCACCCTCGCGCCCTTCGTCAACCTGGTGGGGCTCGATCCGCTCGCCGCGTCGTCCGTCGCGGCGGGCGTCGCGCGCACGTCGCGCTTCTATCCATCGGCCGGCGTGGGGCTCATCGGGTTCTTCGATCTCGTGCGTCTGGACGTGGCCAAGGGACTCCGCGAGGACGGGCGCTGGACCTTCTCCGTCGACGTGACCCGCGCCTTCTGGGGCATTCTCTGAGCCGGTCGCCGACGGAGAAAATCGTGCGTCGTGCGTGAGAATGGGTGCGGCCACGCGCCCCGCGTCCGTAGTGTGGGGCATGGCCACCGCGCGATACGACGACTGGCCCCGCCGCGTGCTCGCGGTGGCGGCGCCTACGCTTCCCGACAACGAGCCGGCGTTCGTGCGCCTGCTCGCCGCCCGTCTCCGCCTCGACGTGGCCGACCTCGACGCCGCCGACCCCAGGGCGCGGGCGCTGCTCGCGGAGCGCTGGGCCCGCCAGTTTCGCGTGCTGCCCCTCCACGCCACCGACGACCAGATCGTCCTCGCCACCGCCGATCCGCTCGACCTCGAATGCGAGCGCACGCTGGCCTTCGCCACCGGACGCGCCGTGCGCTTTGCCGTCGCCGCGCCCTCGGCGCTCGCCGAGGCCATCAGCGCCGCGTACAGCGACGGATCGGGGGCCAATCCCCGCCCCGAGCCGCCCCGCGACGTCCAGATGCTGAGCGCCGAGCAGGAGGTGGCGCCGCCGGTGCTTGGCGAGGACGACGGCGCCAGCGTCACGCGCCTCGTGGACGAGATCCTGGCCGACGGCGTGGCCGCCCACGTGAGCGACATCCACATCGAACCCGAAGAGCAGGGCATCGCCGTGCGCCACCGCGTGGACGGCGTGCTGCGCCATGTGCGTACGCTGCCCCGCGGCGTGGCCCGATCGCTCGTGTCGCGCATCAAGATCGTCTCGGGCCTCGATATCGCCGACCGCCTGCGCCCGCAGGACGGCCGGGCCCGCGTGGCCGTGAACGGCACCGCCGTGGACCTCCGCGTGTCCACGCTCCCGGCATCGCGGGGCGAGAAGGTGGTCATCCGCGTGCTCGACCGCCGCTCGGCGCTGCGCTCCCTCGACGCCATGGGCTTCCACCCCGAGGAGCACGAGCGCATCGAGACCCTCCTGCAGTGCCGCGAGGGGCTCATCCTCGTTACCGGGCCCACGGGCTCCGGCAAGACCACCACGCTCTACGCGGCGCTCCAGCGCCTGCAGCAACGCAACGTGAACATCGTGACGGTCGAGGATCCCATCGAGTACCGCATCCAGGGCATCGTCCAGGTGCAGGTGCACGAGCGCGCCGGGCTCACCTTCGCGTCGGCGCTGCGGTCCATCATGCGGCAGGATCCGGACGTCCTGCTCGTGGGCGAGATCCGCGACCGCGAGACGGCGGAGATCGCCATCCAGGCCTCGCTCACCGGGCACCTCGTGCTGTCCACGCTGCACACCAACGACGCCGCCAGCGCCGTCACGCGGTTGGCCGATTTCGGCGTCGCGCCGTACAAGATCGCCACCGCGGTCAAGGGACTGGTGGCGCAGCGGCTCGTGCGCCGGCTGTGCGCGTGCGCGTCCGACGGCGGCCGCCCCGCGGGCGAGGTCGAGCGCCGCCCGCAGGCCGCCGTGGCCGAGCGGACGGTGTGTGCGCAGTGCGGCGGCGACGGATTCCACGGCCGGCTGGCCATCGTCGAGGTGCTCATCGTCGGCGCCGAGTTCGAACGGCGCGTGGCGGCCGGCGATTCCGCGGAACGGCTGGGGGAGGCGGCGCGGGACGGCGGCATGCGCAGTCTGTGGGAGTCGGGGCTGGCGCACGTGCGGGCCGGCCGCACCACGCTCGAGGAACTGCGACGCGTTGCCGCGCCCCCCGCCGCGGGTAACTTCAGGGCGTCGCGTCCGGTGGCGCGATCCGCACCCGTCCAGAGGAGCCCCGTGTTCGAATCCCCGATCAGCGTCGACGTCGGCACCGTGGAGGTCTACGTCGTGCATCCCGATCCCGACGGGTGGCGGGTGCTCGTGCTGCAGCGCGCCGCGGACGTCATCCGTCCGGGCTCGTGGGAGGTGGTCACCGGAAGCATCGACGCCGGCGAACGGCCCGAAGCCGCGGCCGCGCGCGAACTGCGCGAGGAGACCGGACTCGCCGCCGACCGGCTGTACAGCGTGGCCGTGCAGCCGTTCTACCTGCCGCGGCGGTCGACCATCCAGCTCTCGGTGGTGTTCGCCGCGTTCGTCGATGCCCCGGGCGCCGTGGCGCTGAGCCACGAGCACGCCCGCTTCGAGTGGCTGTCCGTGGAGCATGCGGCGCAGCGGTGCACCTGGCCGCGGTCGCGCCGCACCATCGGCGACATCGCGCAGCTGCTCGGCCCCGACAACGTCGCCCGCGTGGACGACGTGCTGCGCATCCGCTAGCCGCCGCCGTCCGGCTTGCGGGGCTCCGCCGGCCGCGCCGCGGTCCGCGACACCACGTCGGGCGAGGGCGCGTTGGGCTTCACCCGCACGCTCTTGGCCGGGATGCCCACGTACACGTGATACGGCCGCACATCCTTGGTCGCCATCGCCATCGCGCCCACCATCCCCTGCTCGGCCACGTGCACGCCGGCCAGGATCGTCGCGTGGTACGTGATCCGCACGCCGTCGCCGATCACCGTGGCCGAGTTGGTCACCTCGCGCGGATCCACGATGCTGTGCGTGTGGCTGTACACGTTGGCGTAGTCGCTGATCGACACGTTGTTGCCCAGCTGGATGCCGCCCCGGTCGTCGAGCAGCACGTGGCGGTGCACCACCACGTCGTCGCCCACTTCCATGTTGTAGCCGAACGAGAACTCGACGTGCTGGAAGGCCTTGAAGTTCTCGCCGCACTTGCGGAAGATGTGCTGCGCCAGCAGCCGCCGGAGCAGCACCCCCAGCCACACGTTCTGCCCGCCGATCGCGGTGCGATCGAACGAATACCAGAGCCAGAGCAGGGGCTTTACCCGCTGGAACCGGGCGTCGTCGCAGTCGGAGTAGTACTCGGGCTCCAGCGTGACGTTGCGGGGGTCCATGGCCGAGAGCGCGAGGCGCGTGGCGTGCGGCAGCTTGGCATCCTCCACCGCCGTTTCCCAGTTGGCGGCGTATTCCGGATAGCAGAGCTCGGTGAGCGTGCGCCGGCACAGGAGCGCGCGGTCGGCGGCCGCGTCGGCGAGCGTCGCGTGCAGTCCTTCGAGCCATTCCGCGGCCACCGTCGAGATGGCGCGCTCCGGCAACCCGCGCAGCGGGAGATAGGTCACGGTTCCGGATCCTCGCGCGGCGATCCCGAACCGCCGTGGTCGCGGTCGCGCTGCATGGCCCGCGCCCGCACGTGCGCCTGCTCGGCTTCGATCGTCCGCTCGATGTTCTGCCAACTGTTGTCCGTCACCGCGCCCATCGTGACCGTGAGCGGCTGGTTCAACTGCAGCCCGTCGTCGAACAGATAGAAGGCGCGCTGCACATCGCGCACCTGCAACCGGTTCTGGCCGAACCCCGGCGTGATCGGCAGCACGCGCAACGGCGTGAAGTCACGCCCCGGCGCGCGAATGGTCAGGTCGAGCGGCGTGAACGCGGCGTCGGGCGCCATGCCGTAGAACGACACGTACCACACGTTGTCCTCGCGCAGCCCGTACTGCTGCGCGTACGCCGCGATCGACCGGCGCTGGCTGGCCAGCAGGTCGTGCAGCGCCCGGTACGCGTCGGGCGACAGCGTGCGAATCACCGACTCGTTCATCGGCAACAGCTGCACCAGCACGCCGTCCAGGGTGAGCTTGATCGAGATGTCGTCCTGGCGGAGCGACCCGTACCCCGCCGGGATCAGGCCGCCGGCGGCGGTGTCGGCGGCCGACGTGGCCGACATCGACCGATTGGGTGCTCCCGCCTGCGGCGCCGAACCGGACGTCCCGGTGGCGCAACCCGCCGCCGCCAGCGCTCCCCACGCACCGAGCACGAACCGTCCCGGCATTCGCAGCCGCCCCATGTCAGACTCCCCCTTCGTCCGGTGGTGCCTCCGATACCTCGTCCCGCCACGACGCGCCGCTCACCAGATCGACGAGCGCCTGGGCCAGGTCGTTCCGGCCCTCGCCGGTCTCCGAGCTGAACGGGATCACCTGATCTTCCGACATTCCCGTCTGCCGCGCCAGCGCCGTCAGACGCTCGGCGCGGGCTGCGCGCTTGAGCTTGTCGATCTTCGTGGCCACGAGAATCGTCGGCGCGCCCAGCTCGGCCAGGAATTCGAGCATGTCCAGATCGTCTTCGGTGGGTTCGTGACGGGCGTCGAGCAGAAGCACCACGCCGCGCAGTTCGCGGCTCCCCGCCAGGTACCCTTCGATCAGCGGCTTCCACTCGGCGCGCCGCGACTTGGCCACGCGCGCGTAGCCGTAGCCCGGCAGGTCGGCGAGCGTGAACTGGTCGTTGATCTTGAAGAAGTTGATCTGGCGCGTGCGGCCCGGTGTATGGCTCACGCGCGCCATCTTCTTGCGTCGCACGAGCGTGTTGAGCAGCGACGACTTGCCCACGTTGGAGCGGCCCGCGAACGCCACCTCGGGCAGCGACGCCGGCGGACGCCAGCCGTCGGCCGTGACCATCGGCCCCGTGAACTCCATCGAGCGGATGACGAGCGGATCGGCGTGCCGGGTGGCCGGCGCGTTCATTGGGTGAGCGCCGCCGCTGACGGCGCGTCGCCGGCAAACGAGCCGTGCACCAGCGCGATGGCCAGCACCTCGTCCATCGTCTTCACCGGATGGAACCGCACCGCCTCGCGCACCTCGGCCGGCAGCTCCTCCACGTCGCGCAGGTTCTGGTGCGGGATGATCACGTGGACGATGTGGTTGCGATGCGCCGCCACCGCCTTCTCGCGCAGCCCACCGATCGGCAGCACGCGCCCCCGCAGCGTCACCTCGCCCGTCATCGCCACGTCGCCGCGCACCGGCACGCCGGTGAGCGCGCTCGCGATCGCGGTGGCGATCGCGATCCCGGCCGACGGGCCGTCCTTGGGCGTGGCGCCGTCGGGGATGTGGATGTGCAGGTCCCGGGACCGCGTCAGTTCGCGATCGATGCCCAGCGCCGCCGACCGCGACCGCGTGTAGCTCAATGCCGCGCTGGCCGATTCCTTCATCACGTCGCCCAGCGTGCCGGTCAGCTGCAGCCGCCCGCGGCCCGGCACCGCGCTCACCTCGATCTCCAGCACGTCGCCGCCCATGGCCGAATAGGCGAGGCCGGTGGCCACGCCCACCTTGTGCTCGAGCGTGATCGCCGTGGGATCGTACGGCGCCACGCCCAGCAGGTCCTTGAGCTCGGCGGTGCGCACCACGTCGGGCGCGGCGGGCGCGGCCGGCGCGGGGGCACCGCTCGCGCGCTCGGCGCGCCGCCGCGCCAGCTTGCGCGCCACGCGCGCGATCTTGCGCTCCAGTTCGCGCACCCCGGCTTCGCGCGTGTACTCCTGGATGATCGCCGGCAACGCGTCCGTCTCCCACGTCACCGTCTCGGGCGCCACGCCGTTGGCGCGGAGTTGCTTGGGCACCAGGAACTGCCGCGCGATGGCCAGCTTCTCCTGGTCCAGGTACCCCGACAGCCGGATGATCTCCATCCGGTCGCGCAACGGCTCGGGAATCTGCGGCAGGTAGTTGGCTGTGGTGATGAACAGCACCTGCGACAGGTCGTAGTCGATCTCGAGATAGTGGTCGTTGAATGCCCGGTTCTGCTCGGGATCCAGGACCTCGAGCAGCGCCGCCGCGGGATCGCCGCGGTAGTCCTGCCCCAGCTTGTCCACCTCGTCGAGCAGGATCACCGGGTTCACCACCTCGGCGCGCCGCATCGCCTGGATCACGCGTCCCGGCATCGACCCGATGTACGTGCGGCGGTGCCCGCGGATCTCGGCCTCGTCGCGCACGCCGCCCAGCGACATGCGCACGAACTTGCGCCCCATCGCCCGCGCCACCGAGCGGCCGAGCGACGTCTTGCCCACGCCCGGCGGCCCCACCAGGCAGAGGATCGGTCCGTCCATGGTCCCCACCAGCGACAGCACGCCGATGTAGTCCAGGATGCGGTCCTTCACCGGCTCCAGCCCGTAGTGGTCCTCGTCCAGGATGCGTCGCGCGTGCGCCACGTCCAGCACGTCGTCGGTGCGGGCCGTCCACGGCAGAGCCAGGATCCAATCCACGAAATTGCGCGACACCGTGCTCTCGGGCGCGATCGGCGACATCCGGCGCAGCTTGCGCACCTCGCGCAGCACCCGCGTCTTCACCGCGTCGGGCAGGCCCTTGCGCTCCACCTGCGCTTCGAGTTCGGCCAGGTCGTCGTCGTCCTGCCCCAACTCACGATGGATGGCCTTGAGCTGCTCCTGGAGGTAGAACTCGCGCTGGTTCTGGAACAGCGAGCCGCGCACGTCCTGCTCGATCTTGTGTTCGAGCCGGAGCAGCTCGATCTCGTTCACCAACGCGGCGTCGAGCAGCCGCAGCAGCGCGTCCACGGTGTCGGCTTCGAGGAACTGCTGCCGCGTCTCCAGCGGCACGCCCAGATGGGCGGCGATGGCGAACGCCTGCCGCGCCGGCGACGGCGCGCTCTGGATGATCGCCACCACCTCGTCGGGGATGCGGCGGTGCAGCGAAACGTATTCCTCGAACTGCGACACCGCCCGCCGGGCCAGCGCCGCCGTGTCGGACGACGCCGCGGCCACCACCGGCTCGGCGTGGGCCAGCGTGGCCCGCAGCACGCCGGCCGACGGCGTGTAGCGCGCCACCCGCGCGCAGGCCACACCCTCGAGCAGCAGCTTGGTGGCCCCGTTCGGAAGCCGCGTGTGCTGGAGAATGCGCACCACCACGCCCACGCGGTACAGGTCGGACGCGGCGGGCTCGTCGGCGTCGCTCTCGCGCTGCGTGACCACCAGCAGGTGCTGGTCGCCGGCCAGGGCGGCATCGACGGCCGCCAGCGAGCCGTGGCGCCCCACTAGCAGCGGCATCACCACGTACGGGAAGAACACCACGTCGCGGAGCGGAAGCACCGGCAGCCGCTCGGCCAGCGGCACGCGCTCGCCGTCGGGGGTGAGGATGGGCATTCTGTAACTTAACGATCCCGGCCGGGTGGGCAGTAGGACGGTAGGGCAGTAGGGGGGTAGGGGGGCAGGGCGGAAAAAAAGCAACGGCGGGCCGAGTCTGCCGGCCCGCCGTGTTTCCGTCCTACGTCTGTCCGTCCTACTCCCCTACCGTCCTACCGTCCTACGCTTCTTTCTTCTTCCGCTGAGGTGCGATCTCCAACAACGGCGGCGTGCCGTTCAGCACCGAGCTCTCGGTGAGCTTCACCTCTTCCACGTCGTCGCGCGTGGGCAGGTCGAACATCACGTCGGTGAGGATCTCCTCGAGGATTGCCCGCAGGCCGCGCGCGCCGGTGCCGCGCTTGAGCGCCTTGGTGGCGATCGCGCGCAACGCGCTGTCCTCGAACGTCAGCTTCACCTCTTCGAGCTCGAACAACTTGGCGTACTGCTTGGTGAGCGCGTTCTTGGGCTCCTGGAGGATGCGCACCAGCGACTCCTCGTCCAGCGAGTTGAGCGCCACGGTCACCGGCAGGCGCCCCACCAGTTCGGGGATCAGCCCGTAGCGGAGCAGGTCGTCCGGCTCCACCTCGGCAAACGGGGTCTTGCTCACCACGCCGGGCGCGGCCGCGATCTCGGCGCCCGAGAATCCGATCTGCCGCTTGCCCGTGCGCGCCTCGATGATCTTCTCGAGGCCGTCGAACGCGCCGCCGCAGATGAACAGGATGTCCTTGGTGTTGATCTGGATGTATTCCTGCTGCGGGTGCTTGCGGCCGCCCTGCGGCGGAACGCTCGCCACCGTGCCTTCCAGGATCTTGAGCAGCGCCTGCTGCACGCCCTCGCCCGATACGTCGCGCGTGATGCTGGGATTCTCGGACTTGCGCGCGATCTTGTCGATCTCGTCGATGTAGACGATGCCGCGCTCGCACTCGGCCACGTTGAAGTCGCCCGCCTGCAACAGCCGGACGAGGATGTTCTCCACGTCCTCGCCCACGTAGCCGGCTTCGGTGAGCGTGGTCGCATCAGCGATCGTGAATGGCACGTCGAGAATGCGGGCCAGCGTCTGGGCCAGCAGCGTCTTGCCCACGCCCGTGGGGCCGATGAGCAGGATGTTCGACTTGTCCAGCTCCACGTCGTCGTCGCGCAGCGACGCCGAATTGATGCGCTTGTAGTGGTTGTACACCGCCACGGCCAACGCCTTCTTGGCCTTCTCCTGGCCGATCACGTACTGGTCCAGGATGTCCTTGATCTCCTGCGGCGTGGGAACCTGGGTGATCGCCTCGGCGACCTCCCGCTCCTCGTCCTCCGCCAGGATCTCGTTGCAGAGCGCGATGCACTCATTGCAGATGTACACGGACGGGCCCGAAATGAACTTCCGGACCGAGTCCTTGGACTTTCCGCAGAACGAACAGCGCAGGTGTTTGTCGTGGGACATGCTGGACACTCAACTCACCCCGAGGGATACGCCGGACCGGTCGCGCACTGTCTGAGGATATACAGCCGACGCACAACCGGTCAAGGAACTGACGAGCCAGGCTCGTGAATGTTTTCACGAGCCCTGGCCAGAATGGTGACGCAGTCTACTTCTTGGCCGCCTGGGCGGCGATGGCGTTCTCGGCCGCCGGAATCTCGGCCGCGTTGGTGATCACCGTGTCCACCAGCCCGTATTCCTTGGCCTCGTCGGCCGACATGAACCGGTCCCGGTCGGTGTCCTTCTCCACCTGCTCGATGGGCTGGCCGGTGTGCTTGGCCATCAGCTCATTGAGCTTGGCCCGCAGGTACAGGATCTCCCGGGCCTGGATCTCGATGTCCGATGCCGTGCCCCCGCCGCCCGACTGCGACGGCTGGTGGATCATGATCCGCGAATGCGGCAGCGCGAACCGCTTGCCCTTGCGCCCCGCCGCCAGCAGGAAGGCGCCCATGCTCGCCGCCATCCCCATGCAGATCGTGTTCACCGGCGCCTTCAGGTACTGCATCGTGTCGTAGATCGCCAACCCCGCCGATACGCTGCCGCCCGGCGAGTTGATGTACAGATGGATGTCCCGCTCCGGATTGTCCGCCTGCAGGAACAGCATCTGCGCGATGATGATGTTGGCCACGTCGTCATTCACCGGCGTGCCGAGGAAGATGATGCGGTCCATCAGCAACCGCGAGAAGATGTCGTAGCTGCGTTCGCCGCGGCTCGACCGCTCGATGACGTAGGGAGGATAGATCGTCGACATGGGTGTGTGGCTCATCAGTTGGCCTGCTCCACGGTGTTCCGTTCCAGCAGCCAGCCGAAGACCTTGTCCTCGGTGAGGCTGCGCTCGATTTCCTTCAGTCGCCCCGCCTTCTGCAGCGACGCGTACACCTGGCCCGGCTCGGCGCCCCGCTTCTGCGCCACCTCGGCCACGCGCTCGTCCACATCCGCTTCCGTGGCCGCCAGATGCTCCCGCTCGGCCAGCGTGTCGATGATCAGGTCGCGGCGCACCTGCCGCTCCGCCACCGGCAGGAACTCCGACACGAACCGGTCGCGCTCGTCTTCCGTTACCTGGTACACCTGGAGATAGGCGTCGATCATCTGATTCACCCAGCTCGGAGGCACGTCGAACGGATTGGCCGCCGCGATCTGCTCCACCAGCTGCTGCCGCACCGCCGCGTCGGCCTCGCGCACCGCGTGCTCGGCCAGATCCTTGCGCACCGTGGCCCGCAGCCCCTCCAGCGACTCGAAGTCGCCCACCTCGCGGGCGAACGCGTCATCCAGCGGCGGCACCGACTTGCGCTTCACTTCCTGCAGCGCCACCCGCACCGGCTTGGTCTTGCCGCGCTGCGCCTCGTCCGGGAAGTCCTCCGGCCAGCGCACCGCGCGCTCCAGCGTCTCGGACGGCGCCATCTCCATGATCAACTCTTCGATGCCCGGGATGGCCTGGTTGCCGCCCAGCACGATCGTGTACTCGCGCCCCTCCGGGATCTCGCCGTCATCCTCGGCCGTGGCCAGGAGGACGGTGACCATGTCGCCCGGAAGCGGACGCTCCAGCACCGGCGACCACGCCGCGCGCTGGTCGCGAAGCTGTTCGATCTGCTCGTCCACGCCGGTCTCGGCCACCTCGCCCGCCGGGCGCTGGACCTTGAACCCCTCCACGCGCGCCAACTCGATCTCGGGCCGCACCTCGAGGTGCAGCTCGAACGTCATCCCCTCGCCGTCGTCGAACTTGAGGTCGTGCACGTGGGGCTGGGCCGCCACCTTGAGCTTCTGCTCATCGATGACCTGCTGGAATGCCTCCTGGACCACCCGCTCGATGACTTCCTGGCGGATGGCGTCCTTGAACCGCTTCTTCACGAGGTCCGGCGGCGCCTTGCCGGGCCGGAAGCCGGGCAGGCGCACCGTGGAGGCGTAGCGGCGGGCGGTGGTCGTCTCCACGGCCTTGATCGCGGCGGCGGGCACGCTGACCGCCAGCAGGCGCTCCACGCCGGCGCTCTTCTTGGTGGTGATCTGGATGTCCATGTCGTCTGAGTTGGGCGCCGGCGGCGGCCTGAAAGCCCCACCGCCGGAAGGGGGTGGCCGAGCGGCCGCCAGTCACCTGAAAGCTAACCCGGGGGGGAGGGGGGGCCTAGGGTCGAACCCCCGCGATTGAACTCCGTACGTGGCGATGCGAGAGGGGGGACTCGAACCCCCAAGCCTTGCGGCACAGGATCCTAAGTCCTGCGCGTCTGCCAGTTCCGCCACTCTCGCGATGACCATGAAACTATGCATGATCGCGCACGGCGCCACACCGAGCCGCCGCCCCGAATAACGAAGGGGGCCGGCGCAACGCCGGCCCCCTTCCAAATCCCACCGTCCTACCCTCCTACCGTCCTACCGTCCTACTGAATTTGAATGTTCACGGGCCGCGTCTGCTGTGCCCGCGCATTGTACACCAGCAGTTGCAGGTAGTCGCCCTTCTTCACCGAGTTCACGGCCTTGGTCAGATCGTCCAGGCTGTGGATCTCCATCCGCTTGGGATACATGCTCCGCACGATGATGTCGCCGTTGGGATCCAGCCCCGTGCTCGTGGACGACGGATCCGGATACGCCGGTCCGGTGGGCGACACGTTGGTCACCAGCAGCCCCTGGCGGTACTCCGTAGGAATGCTGTCCTGTTGCACCATCCCACTGGGCACGGGCGCCACGGAGATCCCCAGACGGGACTCCGCCTTGGCCGCGCCGCCTCGGGAGTTGTTTCCCTGATCGTTGCTGGCCACGGTCGTCGTCGCGCTGCTGGGCGGCGTGCCGAGCTTCACGGCAAACGTCTTCTGCTGGCCGTACCGCATGACGTCCAGGTTCACCGTCTGGCCGGGCTCGTAGTTCCGGATCATGCGCTGCAGCGACGCCACGTCCTTCACGGGCTGGCCGTTGACGGCGGTGATCACGTCACCTGCTTCCATGCCCGCCTTCTCGGCCGGGCTCGGCCCGTTGTCGTCGGTGAAGCCGCCCACCAGGGCGCCGTGAATACTCGCCAGCCCCGACACCTTTGCCGTGGCCGCGTCCACTTCAGTGATCGACACGCCGAGCACCGCGCGGCGCACCTTGCCGTACCGGATCAGGTCGTCCATCACCTTGCGGGCCAGGGAAATGGGAATGGCAAATCCGTACCCGGCGTAGTACCCGGTGCCGCTGGCCAGCGCGCTGTTGATGCCGATTACCTGGCCCTGCAGGTTCACCAGCGGACCGCCGCTGTTGCCCGGATTGATGGCCGCATCCGTCTGGATGTAGTCCTGGATCGAGTACTGCGACTTGAGCAGGTTGCCCAGCTGCCGTCCCTTGGCGCTCACGATGCCCGCGGTCACGGTGAAGTTGAGTCCCAACGGATTGCCGATCGCCACCACCCACTGGCCGATCTTGGCCGCGGAATCCTCGCCCAGTGATACGGTGGGCAGGTTGTCGGCGTCGATCTTGATCACCGCCACGTCGGTGGTCGGGTCGCGGCCCACCACTGTGGCCTTGAACGTGCGGTTATCCAGCAGCTTCACGGTCAGCTTGTCGGCGCCCGCCACCACGTGATTGTTGGTGAGGATGTAGCCGTCGCGCGAGACGATGAACCCCGATCCGCTCGATTCCTCGGGCTGGTTGTTGGGTGGCATCTGGAACTGATGGAAGAACTGATCCAGCCCCGGGGGCATGTTGTTCTGGCCCCGCGCCTGCGGCTTGGGCTGCGTCTCGGCCTGGATGGATACCACCGCCGGCGTGACGTTCGTGGCCACCCACTCGAAGGCGTCGGAGAACGCGTCCGCCATCTTCACCGACGGCGGCGGTGTCAGCGCCGCCGTGCTGAATTGCGGCCGCGAGGCCTGGGCCCAACTGAGTCGCGTCAGGTTGAACCCCGACGCGAAGATGAGACCGCAAAGGAAGGCCACCGTGACGGCGGCGCCGAGCTTGATGCGAGAGCCTGTAGACATGTTCGTCATTCCACGTGTGAGTCAGGATGTCGGGTTATACACAGGTCCGAGCCGTTGGTTCACGCCGGCGCCTGCCGCCGGTGCGCTGTTTGGACACATAGCCTGCGCCCGCGGTTTCCGCGAGTGGATCGCGAAATCGAGAGCGGGCGCCGGAAGTTTTTCTCCGGCGCCCGCTCTCGTTCGCTACGGTCGTTAACTACTTCTTGGTGTCGTCCACGATCTCGTAGTCGGCCTCGACCGCGTCCTCGGATTTCTCACCCTCGGCCGCGCTCGCGCCGTCCGGCGCGCCGCCTTCCGGCGCCGCCTGCGACTGCGCGTAGAACGACTGGCCCGCCTCGGCGAACGTTTTGGACAGATCCTCCTGCGCCGCGCGGATCTCCCCCATGTCGTCGCCGCGCAGCGCCTTGCGCGAACGCTCCACGGCCGCGTCCAGCTTGCCCTTGAGGTCCGCCGGGAGCTTGTCCGACCACTCCTTGGCGTTCTTCTCCACCTCGTACGTCATGCTGTCCAGCCGGTTGCGCGTGTCGATCTCCTCGCGACGCTCCTTGTCGGAGGCGGCGTTCTTTTCCGCGTCCTTCACCATGCGGTCGATCTCGCTCTCCGACAGCCCGCTCGACGCCTCGATGCGGATCTTCTGTTCCTTGCCCGTGGCCTTGTCCTTGGCCGCCACGTGCAGGATGCCGTTGGCGTCGATGTCGAACGTGACCTCCACCTGCGGCACGCCGCGCGGAGCGGGCGGGATGCCCGTGAGCTGGAACTTGCCGATGGTCCGGTTGTCGCGGGCCAACTCGCGCTCGCCCTGCAGCACGTGGATCTCCACCGTGGTCTGATTGTCGTCGGCGGTGGAGAACACCTCCGACTTCTTGGTCGGGATGGTCGTGTTGCGCGGGATGAGCACCGTGGTCACGCCGCCCATCGTCTCGATGCCCAGCGACAGCGGCGTCACGTCGAGCAGCAGCACGTCCTTCTGCTCGCCGGTGAGCACCGCGCCCTGAACGGCGGCGCCGATCGCCACCACTTCATCGGGGTTGACGCCCTTGTTGGGCTCCTTGCCGAAGAACTTCTTGACGATCTCCTGGATCTTGGGAATGCGCGTGGAGCCGCCCACGAGCAGCACCTCGTCGATCTCCTCGGGCTTGAGCCCCGCGTCCTTGAGCGCCTGCTCCATGGGCGGCAGCGTGCGCTGGATCAGATCGTCCACCAACTGCTCGAACTTGGCCCGCGACAGCGTGTAGGTCAGGTGCTTGGGACCGCTCGCGTCGGCCGTGATGAACGGCAGGTTGATGTCGGTGGACATCGTGCTCGACAGCTCCATCTTCGCCTTCTCGGCGGCTTCCTTCAGCCGCTGGAGCGCCATCGGGTCCTTGGAGAGGTCGATGCCCTGATCCTTCTTGAACTCGGCCACGATCCAGTCGATCACGCGCTGGTCGAAGTCGTCGCCGCCCAGGTGCGTGTCGCCGTTGGTGGACTTCACCTCGAACTGGCGCGAGCCCTCCACGTCGTACAGCTCGAGCACCGAGATGTCGTACGTGCCGCCGCCCAGGTCGAACACCGCCACCTTCTCATCCTTCTTCTTGTCGAGTCCGTATGCCAGCGCCGCCGCCGTGGGCTCGTTGATGATGCGCAGCACCTCGAGCCCCGCGATCTTGCCCGCGTCCTTGGTGGCCTGCCGCTGCGCGTCGTTGAAGTACGCCGGCACGGTGACCACGGCCTTGGTCACCGAGTGCCCCAGGTAGTCCTCCGCCGTCTGCTTCATCTTCTGGAGGATCATCGCCGAGATCTCGGGCGCGGTGAACCGCTTGCCCTGCACCTCGACCGTGGCCACATCGTTGGGGCCCGCCAGCACCTTGTAGGGCACGCGCGACGTCTCGTTCTTGACCTCGCTCATCTTGCGCCCCATGAACCGCTTGATCGAGAACACGGTGTTCTGCGGGTTCGTGACCGCCTGCCGCTTGGCCACCTGGCCGACCAGGCGCTCCCCATCCTTGGTGAACCCGACAACCGAAGGCGTCGTCCGACCACCCTCCGCGTTCGGAATCACGACGGGGTCGCCCCCCTCCATGACCGCCACGACCGAGTTGGTGGTACCCAGATCGATGCCGATGACTTTGTCCGCCATGTCTTCCCCTGTGAGTGGATGCGCGGCATGCACGACGCCGTTGACGCCGGCATCTATCGCAAGTCAGGGGCCGGATATCTGCGCCAGTCTGGCAGAATCGCCCCCGCTCAGCCATTCTCAAGTCTGACAGTCTGGCGCCAGTGCCCTGGGCCTGACGCCAAGGCAGCCCCGGACCGCCATGCACGCCCCAATCCACGCATGATCCCGCTCAGCGACGAGAACGTCTCCCTCCGGCCGCCGGTCATGACCTGGGCGCTGCTGGCCACGATGTTCGCGGTGTGGATCTTCGTCCAGGGCGCCGGGCTGAGCGACATCAGCCTGATCAGCAGCGTGTGCAACCTGGGGATGGTGCCGGGAGAGATCACGCACCTGGCCCCGTTGGGGTCGGCGCTGCCCATGGGCAACGGCCTGGCGTGCGTGATCGACAACGATCGGATCAACATCTTCACGCCGCTGATCTCGATGTTCCTGCACGGCGGATGGCTGCACATCCTGGGCAACGCCGTGTTCTTCTGGGTGTTCGCGCGCGCGGTGGAAGACACGATGGGGCCGGGCCGCTTCCTGGCGTTCTACCTGATCTGCGGGCTCATCGCCGCCGCCGTCCAGATCGCCTCCGACCCGGCGTCGCCCGTGCCCACGGTGGGCGCGTCGGGCGCCATCTCCGGCGTCATGGGCGCTTACCTGGTGCTGTATCCCCGGGTGCGCGTCCACATGCTGTTCATTTTTGTGATCTTCTTCAAAGTGTTCCGCATCCCGGCGTGGATCGTGCTCATCTGGTGGTTTGCCGTGCAGCTCCTCACGGCCCTCCCCTCGCTGTCCGCCGGCGTGCCCGACCTCTCCGGCGGCGTGGCGGTGTGGGCCCACGTGGGCGGGTTCCTGTCGGGCATGCTGCTCATCCGCGTGTTTCTCCGCCCCGACTACAT
The DNA here is from genome assembly GCA_035533755.1 of Gemmatimonadaceae bacterium. Taxonomy (NCBI): domain Bacteria; kingdom Pseudomonadati; phylum Gemmatimonadota; class Gemmatimonadia; order Gemmatimonadales; family Gemmatimonadaceae; species Gemmatimonadaceae bacterium. Next base: position 100,210 of record DATLTC010000026.1, on the reverse strand, counting down.
GGAACAGCGCCGCCGGCTGGTGCCGGTGGCCTGACCCGGCACCCTGAAAGGGGCCGCGCCGGCTCCCGACGCCGGGTATTCCCCTTCAAATCCGTCCGTTTTCACCCTCTTCCCGCGCCTTGGGCCCGCCGGATAGGTTCCGGCACCCCAACCTCCTTGGCCCCCCAATGTTCGGTCGGCTCATCCCGCACGACGAGCAGTTCTTCCAGGCTTTCAACCAGTTGGCCAAACAGTTGGTGGCCGCCGCCCGCAAGCTCGCCCAGCTCTTCGACGACGCGGAGCACGCGGCGGCGCACGTGCGAGCGCTCAAGGAAATCGAGCACCAGGCCGACGACATCACGGCCGCGGTGAACCTCCGGCTCAACCGGAGCTTCATCACGCCGTTCGACCGCGAGGACATCCACATGCTGGTGTCGCGGCTGGACGATGTCGTGGACCTGATCGACGGCGCCGCCCGCCGCTACGAGATGCTCCACATCAAGGCCGTGCGCCCGCAGGCCAAGGCACTGGCGCGCGTGCTGGTGGACGCCGCCGATCACCTGCACCTGGCCGTGGAGGGGATCAAGAAGCCCGCCGAGGTCACCCGCCAGGTGGCCGAGGTGAAGCGGCTGGAGGAGGAAGCCGACGCGATCTATCAGGAAGCCGTGGGCGGCCTGTTCGCCAACGGCGGCGACGTCCTGGACGTGCTCCGGTGGAAGGAGATGTACGACACGCTCGAGCGCACCACCGACTATTGCATGGGTGTGGCGCAGGTGCTGCAGAGCATCTCCCTCAAGAACGCCTGACGTGGCCGCGTTCATCGTCGGGATCATTCTCGTCGCGCTCGTCTTCGATTTCAGCAATGGGTTTCACGATTCGGCCAATTCCATCGCCACGATCGTCGGGACCCGCGTGCTGAGCCCCCTCGCCGCCGTGGTCTGGGCCGCCACCTTCAACTTCGCGGCGCTGTTCGTGGTCAAGACGGCGGTGGCCACGGCGATCGGCTCGGGGATGGTGGAGATGAGCATCGTCACGCCGAACGTGATCCTCGGCGCGCTGCTCGGGGCCCTCGCCTGGAACATCATCACCTGGTACTTCGGCATCCCGTCCAGCTCGTCGCACGCGCTCATCGGCGGCTACGCCGGCGCCGCCATCGCCAAGGCCGGCATCACGGCGATTCTCTGGGGCACCAAGTGGAAGCAGACGCTCGCCTTCATCGTCATCTCGCCGGTCGTGGGCCTGGTGGCGGGCTACTTCCTGATGGTCGCCGTGTACTGGATCTTCCGGCGCAGCGCGCCGGCCCGCGTGGACCGGTTCTTCCGGCCGTCGCAACTCGCCAGTTCGGCTCTGCTCTCGCTGTCGCACGGCGGCAACGACGCCCAGAAGACCATGGGCATCATCGTCGCGCTGCTGGTGGCCACCCAACCGGTGTTCGCGCACCAGACCGGCCTGCTGCACCACCTCTACGTGACCGATGCCAAGACCATCCCCCTCTGGGTGGAGGTGTGCGCGTACACGTCCATCTCTCTGGGCACGCTGTTCGGCGGGTGGCGCATCGTGCACACGATGGGCTCGCGCATCACCAAACTGCGGCCCGTGGGCGGCTTCTGCGCCGAGACCGGGGGCGCGATCTCGATCCTCTTCGCCACGCGGTTCGGGATCCCGGTGAGCACCACGCACGCGATCACGGGTTCGATCGTCGGCGTGGGGGCCACCCACCGCCTTTCGGCGGTGCGGTGGGGGGTGGCGGGCCGGATCGTGTGGGCCTGGGTGCTCACCATCCCGGCCGCCGGCGGGTTGTCGGCGGTGGGCTATATCCTTCTGCGGGCGCTACTTGGGCCGTGACGCAGGCGTGACATCGCCGCTACGACACGGTCACCGCCCATGCGGAGGCGGTATACTAGAGTAGGAGGAATGTCCGTGCCGCCCACCGTGCCCACCGCGTCTACCCCATCGCTGTTCTTCAATCGCGAGCTGAGCTGGCTGGCGTTCAACCAGCGCGTGCTCCATGAGGCCGAGGACGACCGGAACCCGCTCCTCGAGCGGGTGAAGTTCCTGTCCATCTTCGCCTCGAACCTGGACGAGTTCATCATGGTCCGCGTGGCCGGCCTGCGCCGGCAGGTGGTGGCCGGGGTGCAGCACACGCCCCCGGACGGGCTCACGCCGCAGGAACAGCTCGACGCGATCAGCCGCAAGATCGGCGAGCTGCTGGCGGTGCAGCGCGAGTGCCTGCGCGAGCTCCTGGCGCGCCTGGGGGATCACGGCGTGCGGCTGGTGCCGGTGGACGAGCTGCTGGCCGGCGAGCGCGCCGCCATGGACGCGTACTTCCGGCGCGAGGTGTTCCCGGTGCTCACGCCACTGGTGGTGGACCCCGGGCATCCGTTTCCCCATATCTCCAACCTGTCCATCTCGCTGGCCGTCGAGATCCGCGATCCCGACACGGGCGCGGTGCGGTTTGCGCGGGTCAAGGTGCCCAAGAGCCTGCCGCGCTGGGTGCCCATCGAGGGGCGGGTCACGCAGTTCGTGCCGCTGGAGGAATTGGTGGGAGCGCACCTGGACGCGCTCTTCCCGGGCGTGGACGTGCTCGACTGGTATGCCTTCCGCGTCACCCGCTACTCCGATCTCGAGCTGCCCGAATTCCTCGACGAGCCCGAGGATCTGCTGGCGACGATCGAGGAGCAGGTGTTCAAGCGGCGGTTCGGCGAGGTCATCCGCCTCGAGGTGGTGGACGCGATGCCGGCCCATCTGCGCCAGCTGCTGCTCGAGGAGCTGCGCGACGAGCGCGACGTGCTGGCCGGCGCGCTCACCGACCGCGACGTGCACGAGGCCGGCGTGCTGCTCGGCCTGGGCGATCTGCTCTCGCTCGCCGCGCTCGACCTGCCGGCGCTCAAGGACGCGGCGTTCACGCCGGCCACGCCGCCCGGTCTCCGCGACACGTCGCGCTCCATGTTCGACGTGATCCGGGAACGCGACATGCTGGTGCACCATCCGTTCGATTCGTTCACGGCGAGCGTGGAGCGGTTCATCGAGGAGGCGGCGCTCGACGATCAGGTGCTGGCCATCAAGATGACGCTGTACCGCACGTCGGGCGATTCGCAGATCGTGGACGCGCTCACCGAGGCCGCGCAGCGGGGCAAGCAGGTGGCGGTGATCGTGGAGCTCAAGGCGCGGTTCGACGAGGTGAACAACATCAACTGGGCGCGGACGCTGGAAGAGGTGGGCGTCCACGTGGCCTACGGCTCGGCCACGCTCAAGACCCACGCCAAGACGGTGCTCGTGGTGCGGCGCGAGAGCGACGGCATCCGCCGCTACGTCCACATCGGCAGCGGCAACTACAACTCGCGCACGGCCCGCATCTACACCGATATTGGGCTCTTCACCTGCAACCCGCAGATCGGCGAGGAGGTCACCGACCTCTTCAACGCCCTCACCGGCTTCTCGCGCAAGCGGTCGTACCAGACGCTGCTCGTGGCCCCCACGGCCATGCGCGCGCGCTTCATCGAGCTGCTGGAGCGCGAGTCGGCGCACGCCCAGGCCGGACGCCCGGCCCGCGTGATCGCCAAGATGAACGCGATCGTGGACGAGGAGATCATGCGCGCGCTGTACGCGGCGTCCGCGGCCGGCGTGGACATCGATCTCATCGTGCGCGGCATCTGCTGCCTGCGCCCCGGCATTCCCGGGGTCAGCGACCGTATTCGCGTGACCAGCATCATCGGGCGGTTCCTGGAGCACTCCCGCGTGTGGTACTTCGCCAACGGCGGAGCGGGGCAGTACTACCTGGGCTCGGCCGACTGGATGCCGCGCAACTTCGACCGCCGCGTGGAAGCGGTGGTGCCGGTGGAGGACCGCACGCTGCATCCGCGGCTGCGGGCGCTGTTCGAGACGCTCCTCGGCGACAACCGCCAGGCGTGGGACCTGGACGCCGACGGCATCTGGCACCAGCGCACGCCCGACGGACCGGTGCGGGCCACGCACGTGATCCTGCTGCGCGATTCGTGGGGGCGGCCGGCCGCCGACGTGACCGACGAGATGCCGGCGGTGCCGCAGCACGCCGGCACCGCCCCCTGATATCGGCGCCCCGCTAGACCTCGAGCGCCGCCGAGGAGTGCACGGCGCCGTCGGGGGCCACGATCTCCACCGGACGCCTGGCCACGCGCGCCAGCAGGTCGCTCTTCCGCTGCGCGCCCCACACTTCCAGGCGCAACGCGCGCCCCGAGCGCGCCGGCACCGGCGTCACGCGTAGCGCCCGCCGCAGCCAGCGCACGCGCACGTCGCGCACCGCGCCCATGTGCCCGCGGTCCAGGCCGTCGGCCAGGCGCAGGATGGCGGCCAGCCGGCGGATGCGCTTGCGCACGTCGGGCGCCAGTCCGGCCAGGCTCTCGTCGCGCTTGCTCGGCCGCTTGCCGCGGTGGTAGCGCGCCACGTTGGCCACCATCACCTGCTCGGAGGGCGACATGCCCAGCAGCTCGGCGTGCAGGATGAGATGGTACGAGTGCTTGTGATGGCCGCGGAACCCGATGTGGTAGCCCACGTCGTGCAGCAGCGCGGCGTCGGCCAGGATCTGCCGGTCCTCGGGCAGGCACCCCAGCCGCGGCCCCACGCCGTCGAACAGGCGGAGTGCCAGCGCGCGCACGCGGTCGGAATGCACGGCGTCGAAGTGGCAGCGCGCGCCGAAGTCGCGCACCGATTTCTCGCGCGCCTGCCCGGGATCGGCCACCGTGGGCACCACGCGCGCCGCTTCGAGCAGCAGCCCCTCGCGGATGCCGTAGGCCGACACCTGCAGCGTGCGCGCCTCGATGCGCGCCATCACCTCCATGCCCACGGCGATGCCGGCCACGATGATGTCGGCGCGCCCGGTGTTGAGCCCGGGCACGCCGCGCCGCTCCGCCGGCGTGAGCCCCGCGAGCATCTCCAGGATCCGCTCCACGTCCACGTGCGGGATCGCCGTGCCGTGCACGCTGCGCGCCGTGGTCATTCCCTGCCGGGCCAGGTACATGCCGGCCAGGTTCGTGAACGTGCCGCCCGACGCGATGAGCCGCGCGCCGCGCCATTCCCGCACCGGCAGGTGCGGCCGGATGAGCTCGCGCGCGTGCCGGCGGAGCTTGGCCAGGCCCTTGTGCGCGTCCCGCCCGCCGAGGAACCGCTCGCTCAACCGCAGCGCGCCCAGCGGAAGCGACGCCAGATGCTCCACCATGCCGTCGGAGCTGAGCGCCAGCTCCAGCGAGCCGCCGCCGATGTCCATCACCACCGCGCGCCCCGCGCCCAGCTCGAAGTGGGCCAGCGCGCTGCGGAACGCCAGCCGGGCCTCCTCCTCGCCGGAGAGCACGCGCATGCGGAGACCGGTGGCGCGCTTCACTTCGGCCACGAACGCGTCGCCGTTGGACGCTTCGCGCACGGCGCTCGTGGCCACGACCTCGATCCGGCTGGCGTGCTGCTGCCGGGCCAGCATCGTCATCCGGCGCAGCGTGTCCAGCGCGCGGGCGATCGCGCCGTCGTCCAGCGCGCCGCGTTCGGTGAGCCCCGACCCCAGCCGCGGGGCCGCCTTCATCTCGTCGGCGATCTGGATGCGGCCGTCCGGCCAGACGTCGGCCAGGATCTGCCGCACGGAGTTCGACCCGACGTCGATGGCGGCGATGCGCTGCGGACGCCCGGCGACGGCGCGCGTCACGCCCGCGCGATCGCGCGCGCCTGAGCGGCCGGTCGCATGACGATCTGCGCCTCGGCCATCGCCATGCGGTAGTCCGCGATCAGGTCGTCGAAGATGCGATCCCATCCACGCTGCGCGGCAAAGGTGAGTGCGGCATCGCGCATCGCGGCCAGGCGCGTGGGCTGCGCCACCGCGGTGCGGATGCCATTGGCAAGATTCAATCCCGCGCCCGGATAATACAAGAGGCCGCGGCCGCCCGTGACGAGTTCGCGCGTGGGATCGGCGTCGGCGGCCACGATCGGCACTCCGGATGCCATCGCTTCGAGCAGCACGTTGCCGAACGTGTCGGTGGTGGACGGGAACACGAACAGGTCGAGCGAGGCGTAGAATCGGCTCAGCGCCTCGCCCTCCAGGCGGCCGAGGAACCGCGCCGACGACGGCGCGGCCCGCCGCAGCGGTTCCAGGTACGGGCCGTCGCCCGCGAACGCGAACACGAACCGGCCCGGCGTCGCGCGCTCCAGCAGGTGCATGGCGGTGAGCATCGTCTCCAGCCCCTTCTCCCGCGCCACCCGCCCCACGTTGCCCACCAGCAGACGCCCGTCCCGGACGCCGAGTTGCTCGCGCAGCGCCTGCGACCGATGCGCCGGATTGAACTGCGCGGTGTCCACGCCGCGGCTCCACACCTTCACGCGCTTGAAGCCGCGGTGGCGCAACTCTCCCGCGACCGACTCGCTGGGCGCATACGTGCGCCGCCCGCCGTTGTGGAACCAGCGCAAGAACGCCCACCCCGGGGTGGCCAGCAGCCCCAGCCGATAGAACCGCGCGTACGCGCTGAAGCTCGTGTGGTACGACGTCACGAGGGGGATCCCCAGCCGCGCAGCCGTCCGGCGGCCGGCCATGCCCACGCCGAACGGCGTCGCGGCGTGCACGAGCGTTGGCCGCCAGGCGCGGACCTCGGCGTGCACCGCGGCCGGATTCGGGAGCGCGATGCGCAATTCGGGGTAGGCCCAGAAGGGCACGCTGGGCAGTCGCCGGACGTCGGTGTCAGGCGTCGTGCCGGGTCCGTCCACCGTCCACACCCGCACCGTGCCGCCTCGCGCCACGACCGCCCGCTCCAGGCGCTCCAACGTGCGCGTCACCCCGTTGAGCTGCGGCAGGTGCGTGTCGGTGAACAGCGCCACGCGCAGTGGCGCATCCCGCGCGATCATCAGAGCCGCGCGTAATGGAATTGCCGCCGCACCTGCAGCCACCGATCCAGATGGATGACAATGCTCTCCGCGGTGGCGCGGTGCTGTAGGTCCGACGGGTGCAGCGCCACCCGGGTGACCCAACAGTGGCGTTCGGCCATCCAGCGCGCCCCGGCAATTGCCGCTGACGCGTGGGCCCGCAGTAGTGTGCGGCCGCTCCACCGGATCACGGGCGACGGGATGCGCGTGGCGCGGGCGTGCAGCCGGATCTCGCGTACGTCCTCGCTGATGCGCAGGCCGGCCCGGCGCACGGCGCGGTAGCTGGCTTCACGCGCCAGCCACGCCGGCGCGGCGAATCCGATCGGGTCGAGCCCGAGTCCCCGCAGGCGCGCCACCCCACGATTGATGCGCTCGCCGGCCTGGCGCTCGTCGAGCGTCAGGAACTCCCCCTCACGGTCCGTCCGACCCCATGCGCGCACGGCGTCCGCGAAGCCGCGCCGCAGGCCCGCTTCGTCGTGCCGTTCGCCGTGCAGGAATACTTCGGCGCCTTCGCGCGCCTTGGCGCGCAGCCACGCCGCGAACCGCGGATGCTCCTCCAGCGGCCACCGCCCGTGCCAGTTGGGCACCACGAACAGCGCCGGCGTCACGCTGCGCTCCGCGCACAGATCCCAGAGGGCGCGCACGTCGCGCTCCAGCGCCGGCGTCACGTCGTGGATCGAGACCAGAAGCTTCATGTCCTCACCAGCCCACCGTAGACGATGAACAGTCGCGCCAACACCGCCTGCCAGTCGTGCTCCCGCTCGGCATAGGCGCGCCCGCGTAACCCCAGCGCCGGAAGGTTCTGTTGCAGTAGTGCCCGCAGCGTCTCGGCCACCGAGTCCGGCGATGCGGTGGCGAACGCCGCGCCCGAGCCCGAGCGCTGCACCATCTCCGCCACGCCGCCGCGATCGGCGCACATCACCGGAACACCGCTCGCGAGCGCTTCCAGGGCGGCCAGCCCGAATGTCTCCACCGAGCTCGGCGCCACGCACAGGTCGGCCGCTGCCATCAGGTGCGCCAGCCGCGTCCGACTGGCAACGTGCGGCAGCCATCGCACGCGAAGGCCCCGGGCCCGCGCCCTCAATGCGCCTGCGCGCGGCCCATTGCCGACGATCACCAGCTCGGCGTCCATGCGGGACTCGGCCACGCGCCAGCCGTCGATCAGCGTCTCCAGTTCCTTGTCCCGTGCTAGGCGGCCCACGTACAGCACCATCGGCCGCGTCGAGAGGCCCGCCATGCGCCGCGTCCATGCCCCCCGCGCGCGGAGGGCCGGATTGAACAGCGCGAGATCCACCCCCAGAGGAACGCGCGTCGTGCGGTCGATGCCCGCCGCGGCCAGCTCGCGGGCCACGAAGTCCGAGGCCACGATCGTCGTCGCGAACTGCCGGTCCAGCGCACGCAGGTATCGCCACGCCAGCTGCTCGGCCAGGCGCCGGTGCGGCGCCGCATGCTCGGGTGACGGCGCGATCATGCGCGGCAGATGGCTGTGGTAGAACGCCACCAGCGGAACCTCGGTCCCGCGGGTCGCTTGCCGCAGCAGCCAGGGCACCAGGCCGATGCTCCCCACCTCGATCACGTCGGGCCGCTCGTGCTCCACGATGCGGCGGGTCGATCGCGTGGCCAGCATGAAGCGGTATGGCGCTTGCGTCGGCACGCGGGGTCCTCCCAGGCGATAGCACCGCATGCCGCGGGTCTCCGTGATCGCGTCGCGGCGCCCCGGCACGACCACGACATGGCGCAGTTCCGGGTGCGCCTCCACGTACTTGGCCTTCTCGAACAGGTAAGTGCGCACCCCGCCGCTGGTCTCGCCGAAGAACTCGGTGATGTCGAGCACCGATCGCCGCGCGTGCGGGCGGAGCCGCGGGGGCAGTGCCTGCGCGCCGATGTCCAGCCCGCGTTGCGGTCGCGGCACCTCGAGCAGGGCCCGCTCCACGGCCCGCTCTCCCCGCGGGTCGGCGTCGGCCGCTGACGCGGCGCGCGATACAGCGGCCGACGTCACCACGCCAGCACCGCGAGCGCCGCGGCCACGGCAATCAGCTGGCCGGCGATCACGTCGCCCGGATAGTGCACGCCCAGCAGCACCCGCGTCAGTCCGATCGCCGTCGCGCACAGCACCACCGGCACCGCCAGAGCGGGGAACAGCACCGCGTACACCACGGCAATCGACATCGCCGCCGCCGCGTGGCCTGACGGGAACGAGAACCGGTCGGGTTCGACGATCGCCGGTCGTCCGTGGGCGGAACACGACGGCCGCGGGCGCCCCACGCTGCGTTTGAACAGTTGTACGATCAGGTGCGACACCACCAGCGCCGCCAAGGGCTTCCATCCGGCGCGCGCCATGCCCCGGATACCCATGAGCGGGAGGGCCGCCACCGTCACGCTGCTCCACACGCCGCCCGCATGGGTGATCGCCACGAGCAGGTTGCGCAGCGCGCGCCGCGATGACCGGTCCAAGGCCCATCGGGCGTACAGGTCGCGATCGTGAGTGGCGAGTCGAGAGAGCAGCGCGGTTGCCATGCTGCCGGGGACACTAGAGGTGGTGTGTCACGTCCCCCCGCGAACGGCGCAACGAAGCTGTCACCGGCACGACGCGTCTGCGCGTTCCCTCAGGTCGGCCGCGCCGCGCCCTCGTCGGGCAGGAACACGCTGATCGTCGTGCCCCGTCCCACCGTGCTGTCGGCCCGCACCGCGCCGCCGTGCGCTTCGGCCAGATGCTTCACGATGGCCAGCCCCAGGCCGGTGCCCCCCTCTTCGCGCGACCGCGCCGCATCCACGCGATAGAACCGCTCGAACACGCGCGGCAGATGCTCCGGCGCGATCCCGATGCCCGTGTCGCGCACCCCCACCCACACGCCGCCGGCCTCGCGCGCCGCGAACAGCGTCACCGAGCCCGCGGGCGTGTAGCGCACCGAATTCTCGATCAGGTTGCCGAGGATCTGGCGCAACGCGGTGGCATCGGCGCGCACCGGGGTCGCGTCGTCGGGGATGTCCGTGGCCAATGCCAGCCCCTTGGTTCTCGCCGCGCGCTCCACGCCGGCGATCACGTCCGCGGCCAGTGCCCGGAGATCCAACGGCCGGGGATCGGGCTTCCAGCCGCCCGATTCATACCGCGACAGGTCGAGCAGGTCGTCCACGATGCGCTGCATGCGCTGCGCGCTCGACCGGATCATCCCCGCGAACCGCTGCCGGTCGTCGACGCCGAGGTCGGGATCGAGCAGCGTTTCGGCAAAGCCGCTCACCACGGTGAGCGGCGTCTTGAGCTCATGCGAGGCGTTGGCCACGAATTCGCGGCGCACGTTCTCCAGCCGGCGGCGGGCCGTGAGATCCAGCAGCGCCAGCACCGCGCCGCCGCCGGGCAGCGGTCGGGCCACGAGCGCCAGCACGCGGCCGCCGAGTTCCACCTCGCCGGTGTCGGGCGACTCGCCGGCCATGCCCGCGCGCAGGGCGTCCCGCAGGGGCCGGCCCGGCGGAAGCCGGTCGGCCGCGAACGGAACCGGGTCGGGCACGTCGAGCAGGCGGCGGGCGCTGCTGTTCAGCCGCACCACCTGGTTGCGCGCGTCCACCACCATGATGCCTTCATCCAGCGCCTCGATCGTCGCGCGCATCAGGCCTTCCTCGGCCTGCAGCGCCGCTAGCCGTCCGGCCAGCTGTTCCGCCATCCGGTGGAGCGCCGCCGCCAGATCGCCCACCTCGCCCGGCGCGTTGAGGCTGGGCCGGCGGGTCAGGTCGCCGTCGGCCAGCGCGCGCGCCACGTTGCGCAGCTCCACCACCGGCCCCGACACGCTGCGCGCGAACAGCGCCGCGATCAGCAGCGCGCCGAGTAGCGCGAACAGACCGGCGGCGATCACGTCGCGCTGCGCTCCCCACACGATGTCGTTCAGCGTGTCGAGGCTGATCGAGACCCGCACGAATCCCAGCGGGTGCCGCACGGCCACGTAGAGCTCCTCGTCCCCGGCGCTGGTGCTCTGCCGGTACGAGCTGCCCACGCCCTCGGCGCGCGCCTGCACCACCTCGGGCCGCGTGCGGTGATTCTCCAGCCCCGACAGCTCCGCCGCCGTGAACTTGGAGTCGCCGCGCACGCGCCCGTCGTCGCCGATCAGCGTCACGCGGCGGTCGAGCGCCGCGCCGGCGGCGTCCGCCAGCGAGTCGGCGTTCGCGCCGGCGCGCCAGCTGATCGACACCAACCGCGCCGACCGCGTGAGGTCCTGCACCGTCTCGTCGCGCAACCGGTCGCGCAGCCGCCCGCCCGCCAGCGTCACGATCGCCGCCACGAGCAGGACGATGACGACCGCCGATCCGAGCAGGAGCCGCCGCGTGAGGCTCACGAGCCGCGCCAGGCCGGTCCGCGCAGCCGGTAGCCGAACCCGCGCACGGTCTCGATGAGATCGCCCGCCTCGCCCAGCTTGGCGCGCAGGCGCTGCACGTGCATGTCCACCGTGCGCGTCTGGATGTCGGGGGCCGCCTCCCACACGGTCTCCAGCAGGTGCGCGCGCGCCTGCACGCGCCCCCGGCGCTCGTACAGCAGCAGCAGCAGCCGGTATTCCGTGGGCGTCAGCTCCACTTCCTGGCCGCTCACCCGCACCCGGTGCGCCGCGCGGTCGATCTCGATCGGGCCGTGCGTCACCACGTCCGTGGGGCCCACGCCGTTGGCCGTGACGCGGCGCAGGATGGCGCCCACCCGCAGCACCAGCTCCTGCGGGCTGAACGGCTTCGTGAGGTAGTCGTCGGCGCCCACCGACAGCCCCTCGATCCGATCCTGTTCCTCGCGCCGCGCCGTGAGCAGCAACACCGCCGTGTCCCGCGTGCTCTCGCCGGCCCGCAGCTCGCGCAGCACGTCCAGCCCCGACATGCCCGGGAGCATGAGGTCGAGCACGATCAGCATCGGGCGCTCCTGCCGCGCCGCCGCCAGCGCGTCGGGGCCGTTGGCCGCCGTGCTCACCCGGTAGCCCGCCTTGGCCAGGTGGAAGGCCACGAGCGCCACGATGTCGGCCTCATCGTCCACCACCAGCACCCGGGCGCCCGCCGTGGGCGCGATCGGCGCGGCCGTCACCGGGCGGCGCCCTCGAGTTGCAGCCGGATGCGGGCCACGATCATGCCGATCGCCACCGCATTGTGCCCGCCCCGCGGCACGATCACGTCCGCATAGCGCTTGCTCGGCTCCACGAATTGCAGATGCATGGGCTGCACGGTTTTCACGTACTGGTCCAGAATCTCCTCCAACGGCCGACCGCGCCGCGCGATGTCCCGGCGAATGCGCCGGATGAGTCGGATGTCCGCGTCCGCGTCCACGAACACCTTCACGTCGCAGAGGTCGCGCACCTTCTCCTCCACGAACAGCAGGATGCCGTCGATCACCACCACCTCGGCCGGCGGAACCGTCACCTTCTGCGGGCTCCGCAGGTGCTGCACGAAATCGTACACCGGCTTCTCGATCGACGCGCCCGCCGCCAACTCGCTCAGCTGCGACTCGAGCAGCGCCCAGTCGATGGACTCCGGATGGTCCCAGTTGATCTTCCGGCGCTGCGCGATCGGCAGCTCCACGTAGTTCTTGTAGTAGGCGTCCATGTCGATGAACGCCACCGACGTGCCCGCCAGCGCCTCGGCCACCCGTCGCGCCACGGTGGACTTGCCGGAGCCGGTCCCGCCGGCGATCCCGATGATCAGCGGCTTCACGCCGTGGCCCGATGATGGGTCCGATGTGACTCGAATCTCGCCGAGTCGAAGCCGGAACGTAGCGAATGAGGTGTCACGATCCTGTATCGTTGGGGGAGGGAGTGACGCGCCTTTGAAAGCTGGCCAGCCCGCGATCCGCGCGTCAACCGCGGGCTCCCGGCTCGCCCGTGCGGCGGCTAGCTTTTTCCCATGAAGAGAACGCGCGTCCTCGTGGCGGTGGGGGCCCTCCTGGGCGCCGCGTGGCCGCTCGCCGCCCAGAGGCCCGCCACGGTCGACCTGGTGGTGGCTGCCACCACCGACGTGCACGGCTATCTGCGGGGCTGGGACTACTATACCAACCGCCCCGACAGCGCGCGCGGCCTGTCGCGCGCCGCCACCATCGTCGACTCGCTGCGTACTGCGAATCCGGGCCGCGTGGTGCTCCTCGATGCCGGCGATCTCCTCCAGGGCAGCCCCCTCGCGTACGTCGCGGCCCGCATGCACCCCGAGCAGCCCAGCCCCGTGATCGCCGCCATGAACGTCATGCGCTACGACGCCGCGGCCGTGGGCAACCACGAGTTCAATTACGGCGTGCCGGAACTCCGCCGCGCCATCGCCCAGGCCGCGTTTCCGTTCCTGGCCGCCAACGCGGTGCGCACCACCACGGGCGCCCACGCCTTCGAGGCGTGGACCATCGTCGAGCGCCGCGGCGTGAAGATCGGGATCGTGGGTGCCACCGCCCCGGGCTCCGACCTCTGGGACCGCGACCACCTGGCCGCCGCCCACCTCACGGTCCGCGACGCCGTGCCCGCCATCGGAGACGCGGTCCGCGCGGTGCGCGCCCACGGCGCCGACGTCGTCCTCGTCACCCTCCATGCCGGCCTCGACGAACCCTCGAGCTACGACACCGCCGGCACCGGCGTGGCCAGCGAGAACGTTGCCGCGCGCGTGGCGCACGAGGTGCCGGGCATCGACCTCATCGTCTATGGGCATTCCCACAAGGAGATGGCCGACACGGTGATCGGCGGCGCGCTCCTCATGCAACCCAGGAACTGGGCGGCCAGCGTGGCCGTGGCGCATCTGGAACTCCAACGCGCCGCGGGCCGCTGGACGGTGGCACGCAAGTCCAGTCGCATCATCCGCGCCGCCGGCCACGCCGAGGACCCACTCGTGCTCGCGGCCACGGCCGACATGCATCGCCTCACCGTCGCCTACGTCACCGCGCCCATCGGCTCCACGCCGGTGGCCTGGCGCGCCGACTCCGCGCGCGTGGTCGACACGCCGCTTCTGGACTTCATCCTCGACGTGGAGCGCCGCGCGGCGGGCACCGATCTCGCGTCCACGGCCGCGTTCTCGCTCGATGCGTCGCTCGCCGCCGGCAACATCACGGTGGCCGAACTCGCCGCCCTGTACCCGTACGACAACACCCTGCGCGCCGTGCGCATCACCGGCGCGCAGTTGCGCGAGTATCTCGAACAGAGCGCGCGGTACTATCGCACGCTCGGCACCGGCGGGTCGCTGGTCGATCAGTCGGTGCCGGGCTACAACTTCGACGTCGTCTCGGGTGTGGACTACGTGATCGATCTCTCCATGCCGGCCGGCCGCCGCATCACGTCGCTCACCCGCAACGGCCGGCCCGTGACTCCCACCGACACGTTCACCATGGCGCTCAACAACTATCGACAGACGGGCGGCGGCGGCTACGCCATGCTCGACGGTGCTCCCGTGGTGTACGACCGGCAGCAGGACATCCGCCAGCTGCTCATCGACGAGGTGCGCCGCCGCCACGTGCTGCGCCCGCAGGATTATGCCGCGCGCAACTGGCGGCTCGAGCCCGCGGCGGCCGTCGGCGAGGCATACCGCGCCATGCACCGCCCGCCGGCCCAGGGCTCCCGATGAGCGATCCCATGCGAGTGTTCGTCAACGCCGCCCCGGTCTCGGTGCCGCGCGGCGCCACGGCCCTCGACGCCGTCCGCGCCTGGAACGCCGCCGAGGCCGATGCCGTCGTGGCCGGGACCCGCATCATCACCGACAGTCGCGGGCTGCCCATCGACGGCCAGACCGCGCTCCAGGCGGGCGCCATCTTCCGCCTGCTTCCCAATCGCGGCGCCGAGTCCGGCGACGCTGAACCTTTCGACTGAACCCGAATGCCCCCCACGATCAACCGGGAACTGCTCCGCCGGCTTCCCAAGGCCGAATTGCACTGCCACCTCGACGGCTCGGTGCGTCCCGCCACGCTCCTCGACCTGGCTCGCGAGTACGACCAGCCCATGCCGCGCCCCGACGCCGAGTCGCTCCGCGACTACATGCTCGTGGCCGACGCCCACAATCTCGAAGACTACCTGCAGCGGTTCTCGGTGACGCTCTCGGTGATGCAGACCGCCGAGGCGCTGGAACGCATCGCCTACGAGCTGGCCGTGGATGCCGCCGCCGACGGCGTGCGGTACATCGAGGTGCGCTATGCGCCCATTCTCAACGTGCGCCACGGCCTCGCCCTCGGCGACGCGGTGGAGGCCCCGCTGCGCGGCCTCGCGCGCGCCGAGCGTGAGCTCGGCATCGTCGGCCGCGTGATCATCTGCGCCATTCGCAGCATGGCCCCCGACGTCTCGCTCGAACTCGCCGAGCTCGCCGTGGCCTATCGCGCGCAGGGCGTGGTGGGGTTCGATCTCGCGGGCGGCGAAGCCGGCCATTCCGCCGCGCTGCACGAGCGCGCGTTCCGCTATGCGCACGCCCACGACCTCGCCTGCACCTGCCATGCCGGCGAGGGCGACGGACCGGAATCGGTGCGCCAGGCGCTCCACACCTGCTGCGTCGATCGTATCGGACACGGCACCCGCATCATCGAAGACCCGGCGCTCCTCGATTACGTGAACGATCGTCGCATCCCGCTCGAGATCTGCCTCACCAGCAACGTCCAGACGCGCGCCGCGGCGTCGTACGACACGCATCCGCTGCGCGCGTACTACGATCGCGGGGTGAACGTCGTGCTGAACACCGACAATCGCCTGATGAGCGGCACCACGCTCACCGACGAGTACGAGCACGCGGCCCAGCGGCTGCACTTCTCGTTCGACGAACTCGCGCGCGTGTCGCTCAACGGGTTCGAGAGCGCGTTCCTTCCTTTCGAGCAGCGGCGCGCCCTGATCGCCGACGCCGAGCGTGAGATGGGCCGCCTGCGCCGGAGCGGGGTCTGATCCCGCCGTTCGGCGCCGAGGCGGCGCGCCAGGCTGCCGCCGCGGTGAGCGCCCGCGTCGGCGCGTTCCATCCCGTCGCGGCCATCATCCTCGGCTCGGGTCTCGGCGGGCTCGCCGAGCGCATCCACCATCCGGTGGTCATTCCGTATCGCGACATCCCCGGGTTTCCCCCGTCCACCGTGGCCGGCCACGCCGGGGAACTCCTCGCCGGCACGCTCGCCGGCCGTCCCGTGCTCGCCCTCGCCGGCCGGTTCCACATGTACGAGGGACACGACGCCCGCCTGGCCGCGTTCCCCGCACGCGTCCTGCGCGCCCTCGGCGCTCCCGTGCTCATCGTCTCCAACGCGGCCGGCGGCATCCGGCGCAGTTTCGCGCCCGGCACGCTCATGCTCATCCGCGACCACGTGAATCTGATGTTCCGCAATCCACTCATCGGCGGCGTGGAGCCGGGCGACGAGCGCTTTCCCGACATGTCCGATCCGTACGACCCGGTGCTCCGCGGACTGGCGCGCAGCGTGGCCGACGCCGCGAGGATCGCGCTCGAGGAGGGCGTGTACGCGGGCCTGCTCGGCCCGAGCTACGAGACCCCGGCCGAAGTGCGCATGCTCGCCACGCTCGGCATCGACGCCGTGGGCATGTCCACCGTGCCCGAGGTGATCGTGGCCCGCGCCCTCGGCATGCGCGTGCTGGGCGTGAGCTGCATTACCAATCTCGCGTCGGGGCTGTCCGATGCGCCGATCACGCATGCCGAGGTGATCGACACCACCGCCCGCGCCGCGGCCACGTTCGAATCCCTCATCACCGGCGTCGTCGCCGCCCTCTGACCGCGGGGCGCAATCGTTTCGCCGGCTCGGTCGTCCTAGGCATGGCGGCGCCGGTTGGTGAGCGGCGGCCGCCGGACCCTCTCTCCGCAACCGCCTTGCGACTCCTGACGTTAGCGCGTGATCTCCGTCGTCGAAAAGCCCGCGAACGGCAGCAACTGTTCGTGTGCGAAGGCGTGCGCGCCGTGGAGGAGTTGCTCCGGTCGCCCATCACGCCCAGCGGCGTGATCGTCGCCCCG
This sequence comes from Gemmatimonadaceae bacterium, assembly GCA_035533755.1. Taxonomy (NCBI): domain Bacteria; kingdom Pseudomonadati; phylum Gemmatimonadota; class Gemmatimonadia; order Gemmatimonadales; family Gemmatimonadaceae; species Gemmatimonadaceae bacterium. Next base: position 83,452 of record DATLTC010000026.1, on the reverse strand, counting down.
CAGCTGCTCGAGGCCCCGCGCGGCGCCGCCCTGCGCGACGCCATTCTCCAGGCCGGCGTGCCGGTGGAGGAGGTGGCCGCGCGCGACTTTCACACCGCCGCCGAAACCGATTCGCCGCAGGGCGTGCTCGCCATCGCGCCCGTGCCGGCCCACTCGCTCGACCACATCGCCGCCGCCGACGGCCTTCGCGTCGTCGTGCTCGACGCCGTGCAGGACCCCGGGAACGTGGGCACCATCCTCCGCACGGCCGCCGCGCTGGGCGCCCACGCCACCGTCGCCCTCCCGGGCACGGTGGATCTGTGGAATGCCAAGGTCGTGCGCGGCGCGATGGGCGCGCTCTTCCACCACCGCTGTCTGAACGCCACGTGGGACGAGCTCGACGCGTTCCACCGCCGCGTGGGGCTGTCGTGGTGGGTGGCCGACGCCGGCGGCACGCCCCTCGGCCGGACGCCGCCGCCGGCGCGCCTCGGCCTCGTGGTCGGCAACGAAGGCGCGGGGGTGTCGGCGCAGGCCCGCGAGCGCGCCGATCACATCGTGGCCCTCCCCATCGCGTCGGCCGTGGAATCGCTCAACGTCGCCGTGGCCACCGGCATCCTCCTGTACGAGCTTCGCCCGTGAGCCCCGACCTGTACTTCGAGATCGTCGCGTTCGTGTTCGGCGCCGTCATCGGATCGTTCCTGAACGTCTGCATCGGACGCTGGCCCGCCGAGCTGTCGGTGGTGCGTCCCCGCTCGCGGTGCCCCAACTGCGGACACCAGTTGGCCTGGTTCGAGAACATTCCCCTGCTCAGCTGGCTGGTGCTCCGCGCGCGCTGCCGCTGCTGCGACGAGCCGATCTCCGCCCAGTACCCGCTGGTCGAGCTCGCCGTGGCCGTGATCTGGACGCTCACCGTGGTCAACTTCGGTCCCTCGCTCACGGCGTTTCGCGTGGCCACCACCGTCACCGTGCTCCTCGGCGTCGCGATCACCGACGGCAAGCACTATCTGATCCCCGACGGGTTCACGCTGTTCGGGCTGGGGTTCACCCTCGCGCTGGCCACGTACGCGTGGTTCGGCGGCGACAACGGACCGTTCGCCGGGCTCGGCGACGCGGTGATCGGCGCCTGCGCGGGCGCCGGCCTGATCGCCATCGTCGGCTGGCTGGGTGAGGTGGCGCTCAAGAAAGAAGCGATGGGCCTCGGCGACATGACCCTGATGGCGTTCGTCGGCGCGGCGGTGGGGCCCACGCGCGCCATCTTCACCGTGTTCGTGGGCGCGGCGATCGGCGCCGCCGTATTCCTGGGCGTCGTCTATCCCGTGGCGTGGATGCGCCGCGGCCGCCGGTCCGCCCAGGCCGAGTTGTCCCTGGGTGAGCCCGGGTTCGAACCGCCGCTCGTCCCATTCGGCGTGTTCCTTGCGCCTGCGGCCGTCGTGACATTGCTTTGGGGTAATGCGCTGTTCGCGTGGATCACGGGCGGCTGACCGCCCACCGCTTCGCTCCAACGGATGATCGACGAACCGCCGCGCGCCTCGAGCGGCGCGCTGGGACGCTTCACGCGCGACCTCACGGCGGACGCCCGCGCCGGGCGCCTCGAGCCGGTGCGCGGCCGCCAGGACGAGATCGCCCGCGTCATCGACATCCTCCTGCGACACGGCAAGAACAATCCCGCGCTCGTCGGCGCCGCCGGCGTGGGCAAGACGGCCATCGTCGAAGGACTCGCCCAGCACATCGCGGCGGGCACCGTCCCGCTCGCCCTCCGCAACGTGCGCGTGCTGTCGCTCGACCACGTGGCGCTCCTCGCCGGCTCCACCTACCGCGGCCAGTATGAGGAGCGCATCCGCGTCCTCGTCAACGAGACACAGGCCGCCCCCGACGTGATCCTGTTCATCGATGAGTTGCACAACCTCATCGGGCAGGGCACCGCCATGGGCACGGCCATGGACGCCGCCAACATGCTCAAGCCGGCGCTGGCGCGCGGCGACTTCCGCGTCATCGGCGCCACCACCGACGAGGAGTACGGCCACTGGGTGCTGGGTGACGCCGCGCTCGAACGGCGCTTCCAGAAAGTGGCCGTGCGCGAGCTGAGCGTGGAACACACCCTCGACGTGCTGCGCGCCCGCAAGGAGCGCCTCGAGCGCCACCACGGCGTGCTCATCGGCGACGACGCCCTCGAGGCGGCGGTGCGGCTCACCGATCGGCACGTTGCCGACCGCCGCCGGCCCGACAAGGCCATCGATGCGCTCGACGAAGCGTGCGCGCACCTGCAGGCGCTGGCGGTGTACACCCCGCGGACCGAGGCGCTGCTCCAGGCGCGGCGCGTCAGGCGCGATCCGCCGCGTCCGCGCGCCGCGGCCGCGGAGCCGCTGGAAAGCGAAGATCCCATCGAATCGATCGCCAAGACGTCGTTCGATGTCCTGGAGCGGTTCGGGGCCGGGCTCGAGGCGGCCTTCGCCGCCGGAGCGCCGAGCGTCGAGGCGAGACCCGCCGCGCCGCCGCCCAGGCCCGCGCCGCCGTCCGCCGACGCGTCGCCGGCCGCCGGCCCCGCGCTCGATGCCGAGCTGGCCCGGCGCTTGATGGACGAAGGCGTTGTCGTTCGCGGCCACGACGTGGCACGCGTGGTCGCACTCATGTCGGGAGGTCCTGTCACGTGGGAGTGAACAATCGTTGGATCGCCGGCGCGCTGCTCGCGGCCGCCGTCACGCTGGCCGGCTGCGGCCGCCGCAACGGCAAGACGGGGCAGGGGCCCTACGCCGACATGGTCGCCGCCGCCGTGCCCAAGATCGAGAAGGCCGTGGGCGTGCCCTTCAAGACGCCGCCCAAGCTCGAGGTGCGCACCCGCGAACAGGTGCGCGATTTCCTGATCAAGAAGTTCGACGAGGGAACGCCGGCCGCCGAGGTCGCCGGGCAGGAGGCGGCCTACAAGGCGTTCGGGCTCATTCCCGATACCCTCAACCTCCGCAAGTTCCTCGTCGATCTGCTCACCGAGCAGATCATCGGCTACTACGATCCCAGCGCCAAGGTGCTGTACGTGGTCAAGGGCGCGCCCGACGACCTCGTGAGCGTCACCGTGACGCACGAACTCGTGCACGCCCTGCAGGATCAATACGTGAACCTCGATTCGCTCCAGCACCTCACCGGCGACAACGACCGCGAGATGGCCATCCAGGCCGTGATCGAGGGCGAGGCCACGTACGAGCAGATGTCGATCATGACCGGCGGCCAGAACATCGCCACCCTCATGCCCGGCGGCTGGGACCGCGTCCGCGAGATGATCCGCGAGAGCCAGAGCTCGCAGCCCGTGTTCGCCTCGGCGCCGGAGGTCATCCAGGAAGAACTCCTCTTCCCGTACCTGAGCGGCGCCGAATTCATGCGGCGCTTCAAGGCCCACGAACCCGGCAAGCTCCCGCTCACCGATCTTCCCGTGTCCACCACCCAGATCCTGCACGAGCCGGCGTTCTTCGGCACGCCGCGCGACGTGCCGGCCCAGGTCACGCTCCCCGCTACGGTGGGCCGGACCATCTACGAGAATGATCTCGGCGAGTTCGACACCCGCCTGTTCCTCTATCGCCACACGCACGACCAGACCCTGGCCGTCAGCGCCGCCGAGGGATGGGACGGCGAACGCTTCCGCATCCTCGCCGAGCCCTCCGGCACCGCCGTGGTCTGGGTCACCGTGTGGCATACGCCGGTCGAGGCCGCCAGGTTCGTGGACGCCCTCGGCCAGGCCACCGAGAAGCGCTACCGCACCCCCAACCCCACGCTCGCCGCCAGCGGGCGCCGCACCTACCGGGGAAGCAAGCGCACCGCGGAGATCACGCCCACCCTGATCGACGGACGCAGCGTGGTCCTGTACGTGGACGTTCCCGCCGGCAGCTCCACGGCGCTCATCAACCTCTCGGCCGTCCGCCTCAAGTAGCGCCGCGCCCGCGGCGCTACATCCCGGCCAGGCGCGAGAGCGAGAATCCGATCACCGCGATCAGCCCGCCCAGGATGTAGCCGATCAGGATGATCAACCGCAGCTCGCGGTTGATCACGCCGCGGATCAGCTCCTCCAGTCGCTCGAAGCTGAACGCCAGCACCTTGCGCTCCACCATCGCCTGCACGTCCAGCCGCTGGATCAGGCCCGGCAACTGCCCCTCGATCAGCTCCCAGATCGCCGGCGCGAACGTGGCGCCCAACCGGGTGGAACTGTCCGGCGGGAGCCATCGCCCCGGGCGCCCCAGCGGCTTGTCCAGCACCCGCTGGACGGCCGACCGCGCCGCGTCCTCCACCAGCTCGCGCGAGCGCGGCGTCCGCGCGGCCGACACGATCCAGTCGGTGAACGTGTCGTCATCGAGCGGCGCCAGCAGATCACCCCACGTCTTCTGCTCGGCGCGGGCGAGCGCCGCGTCCAGCTTCTCCACCAGCAGCCCCCGCGTCTCCCCGGCGCGCAACACCCGCAGCAGTCCGCTCGATACCGTGTCCATCACCGCCAGCGCCCGCTCGCTGTCGGGCGCGCCCACGATCTCGGCCAGCGGCTTGGCCAGGTACGACGTGATCGCCTCGTGCACGGCCGCCGTGATCCGCTCGCGCACCGCCGGATCCTCGAGCAACTCGCCCAACTGCTCGGCGCCCTCCTTCTCCACCGAGTCCAGCGCCTTGTCCAGCGTGCGCTCGGTCACCACCAGCTTGGCGATCACCCGCTCGTGGAACTTGAGATCCTGCACGAACCGCGAGAACAGCCCGTGCAGCCGCACCCGGATGCGCTCCCGCGCGCCGGGATCGCGCAGCACGCCGCCCAGCTTCTCCACGGCAATCGGCAGGTAGGCTTCGATGCCCCCGTCGATCGCCGACACGAACGCCGGTGGCACCTGGTCCATGAGCGGTTCGGTGGACGCGAGCATCGCCCGGCCCCGCCGCTGCACGTAGTCGCGCACGCCGCGCTCCAGCTCGTCCGACTGCGAGAACTCCTCCGTCCACTGCGCCGCCCTGGCCGTGATCGCGGCCCGCCGTTCCGCCGTGAGCACGTTGCCCACCAGGCGATCGCGCAATTCGGCGCGCCGCCGCGCCACGAACGTCCGCGCCCGCTCCTCGAACTCCGGCGACTCCACGAAGTCGGCCAGCCGCTCCACCACGATCGGAACCCCCGCCATCAGCACCCGCTCCACCTCGAGCAGCACCGAGGGCGGCAGCACCTCGCGCAACGATCCCCGCTCGGTGTCGAGCACGTGGCCCACCACCAGCGCCAGCGTCTCGTCCAGCTTCTCGCGCACGCCGGCCCGCGTGAGCTCGGCCATGATGTCGGGCGGCGTGAGCAGGCGCTCGCCCACCGTGCGTCCCAGACTGCGCGCCAGCCGCGCCTGGTTCTTGGGGATCGCGCCCTGGAACCCCAGCACCTTGCGGCGCGGATGGAACAGCATCCACACCGCCACCGTGTCCGACGCGCCGCCGGCAATCGTGCCGATGGTCACGTGCACGGCAAACTGGAGCCACGGATTTTTGGGATCGAGCATCACGGACCCGGCCGGCCCTTACGGCGCGTCGGCGGCGAGCGACTCTCCCGACGAGGGCGTCTCGCGCGACGTCCCGTCGCCGGACCGCCGCCGCGGGGGACGCGCCCGCCGGCCTTCCGGGTCGAGCAGCGCGAGCTGCAGCACCTGGTCCATGCGATCCACGAAGGTGAACGCCATGTGCTGGCGCACCTCCGGCGGCACGTCGCGCAGATCCTTCTCGTTGGCCTTGGGCAGGATCACCTCGCGCAGCCCCGACCGGTACGCCGCCAGCACCTTCTCCTTCACGCCGCCGATCTCCAGCACCTTGCCGCGCAGCGTCACCTCGCCCGTCATCGCCAGGTCGCGCCGCACCGGCCGCTGGCTCAGCACGCTCGCGATCGCCAGCGTGATCGTGATCCCCGCGCTCGGGCCGTCCTTGGGGATCGCCCCCGCCGGCAGATGGATGTGCAGGTCGTGCTCCTTGAACGTGGAATCGGCGATCGCGAGCTGGCTGGCCCGCGATCGAACGTACGAGTGCGCCGCGTCCACGGATTCACGCATCACGTCGCCCAACTGCCCGGTCACCGTCAGCCGCCCCGAGCCCGGCATGCGCAGCGCCTCGATCACGATCAGGTCGCCCCCGCTCGCCGTCCACGCCAGCCCCGTCACCACCCCCACCTCCGGCTCCTGCTCGGCGGGTTCGGTCACGTAGTGCGGCACCCCCAGCAGCGCCTCCACCCGCCCCTCGTCGATCACCCACGCGCCCTCTTCACCCTCCGCCTTGCGCCGCGCCCGCTTGCGCAGGATCGCCGCCAGATTGCGCTCGAAATTGCGCAGCCCCGCCTCGCGCGAGTAGCGGTTGGAGATGAAGCTCAGCGATTCGTCCGTGAACTGGATGTCCACCTCGCCCAGCCCGTGCTCGCCCAGCAGCTTGGGCACCAGGTAGCGCCACGCGATCTCGACTTTCTCCTCCACGGTGTAGCCCGCGATCTTGATGACCTCCATGCGGTCGCGCAACGGGCCCGGGATGTCGAACAGGTTGTTCGCCGTGCAGATGAACAGCGCCGACGACAGGTCGAACGCCAGATTGAGGTAGTGATCCGTGAACGTCCTGTTCTGCATCGGATCCAGCACCTCGAGCATCGCCGCCGCCGGATCGCCCGACGGCCCGCCCCCCGACATCTTGTCGATCTCGTCGATCATCAGGATCGGGTCGTTCACCTGCACGCGGCGCAGCGCCTGCAGGATCAGCCCCGGCATCGCCCCCACGTATGTGCGCCGGTGCCCGCGGATCTCCGCCTCGTCGCGCACGCCGCCCACCGAGATCCGGTAGCACGCCCGCCCGATCGCCGCCCCGATCGCCTCGCCCAGCGACGTCTTGCCCGTGCCCGGGGGCCCCACGAAACAGAGGATCGGTCCCTGCGAGGCCCCGCCGCGCAGCTTGCGCACGGCCAGGAATTCGAGAATCCGCTCCTTGGCCTCGTCCAGCCCGTAATGCCGCGCGTCCAGCGCCTCCTGCACCTTGGCCAACTCGATCTCGTGACGGCCCGAATTTGTGCTCCACGGCAGCGCCAGCAGCCAATCGAGGTAGGTGCGCACTACCTGATACTCGCTCGATGCCGGCGCCAGCATCCGCAGCCGCTCCGCCTCGCGCTTCGCCTCCACCAGCGCCTTCTCCGGCAGCCCCGCGTCCTCGATGCGCTTGAGCAGATCCAGCACGTCCTTCTCGTTCGGATCGGCTTCGCCCAACTCGCTCTGGATCGCCCGCAGCTGCTGGCGCAGGTAGAACTCGCGCTGGTGCTCCTCGATCTTCACCTCGGTCTGCTTCTTCACGTCCTCCATCACGCGCGCCCGCGCCACCTCGCGCTCCAGCCGCGTGAGCACAAACCGCAGCCGCTGCCCCACGTCCAACCGCTGCAATACCTCGTCGCGGTCGGCGATGCGGAAGCTCAGGTTCGTGGCCGCCAGATCGGCAAATCGCCCCGGGTCCGCCACGTTCATCCGCAGGATCGACGGCACGTCCGCCGAGATCTTCTCCACCAGGTCGGCCAGCGTCTCCGCCGAGGCGATCACGCGCGTGATCAGCTCGCGCCCATCGCCCGCGTCCACCGGCGTCTCGGCGGCGTCGCGGACGATCGCCACCGGATACGGCTCGGTCTGCTGGATGCCCTCGATCAGAATGCGCTGCATCCCCTGGAGCGTTATCTGCACCGTGTTCCCGGGCAGGTTGATCCGCTCGTGCACCCGCGCCGCCACCCCGATCCGGTTCACCAGCGTCTCGGTGTCCAGCGGATCCTCGGCCTCTCCCGTCGCCACCACCAGCGCCACCACCACCCCGGGCTCGGGGTTCTCGTTCAACAGCGAGAGGTTCTCGGGGGCGCCCATCTGCACGGCGATGGTGCCGTGGGGGAAGACGATCGTGGACCGCAACGCCATGAGCGGCAGCGTGCGCGGTAACAGCGCGTCGAAGAGGTCTTCCTGCCGAGAGACCTTGGGCATTCGCCTCACAGGGTGGGATGCGAGTCGGACGGCGGAGTCGGATGGGCGCGCCAGGCCCTGCGCCACAGTCCGTTCCCTTGTCTTAAATCATAACAGCATCTAGGTTTAAGGGCTATGTTCGATGAGCTGAGTGCCAAGCTGGAATCCGCGTTCTCGCGCCTCCGTGGGCGCGGGGTGCTGTCCGACGCCGACATCAAAGAAGGGCTGCGTGAAATCCGGCGCGTCCTCCTCGAAGCCGACGTCAATTTCCAGCTCACGCGTGAGTTCCTCGAACGGGTAGAGAAAAAGGCCGTCGGCGTCAGCCAACTCCGCACCGTCTCGCCCGCCCAACAGCTCGTGAAGATCGTCCACGACGAACTCACGACCATGCTCGGCGAGCGCCGCGAAGGGCTCAAGCTCAGCTCCGTGCCGCCCACGGTCGTCATGATGGTGGGTTTGCAGGGATCCGGCAAGACGACCACCGCCGCCAAGTTGGCCCGCAAGCTCAAGGCCGAGGGACGCTCCGCTCGCCTCGTGGCCTGCGACGTCTACCGCCCCGCCGCCATCGACCAGCTCGAAACCCTCGGCCGCGAACTCGACGTCCCCGTCTACGCCGACCGCACCACCACCGACGTCGTCAAGATCGCCACCGCCGGCCTCGACCAGGCCCGCCGCGCCCGCGACCGCGTGGTGCTGGTGGATACCGCCGGCCGGCTGCAGATCGACGACGACATGATGGCCGAGCTCGTCCGCCTCAAGCACGCCATCCACCCCGACGAGATCCTGCTCGTCGCCGACGGCATGACCGGCCAGGACGCCGTGCGCATCGCCCAGGGCTTCGACGAGAAACTCGGCGTCACCGGCGTCATCCTCACCAAGATGGACGGCGACGCCCGCGGCGGCGCCGCCCTCTCCATCTACGGCGTCACCAAGAAGCCCATCAAGTACGTGGGCGTGGGCGAGAAGACCGACGCCCTGGAAGAGTTCCACCCCGACCGCATGGCCGGCCGCATCCTCCAGCAGGGCGACATCGTCACCCTGGTCGAGAAGGCGCAGACGGCGTTCGATGCCGACGAGGCCAAGAAGCTCGAGAAGAAGGTGCGCAAGGAAGGCATGGACCTCACCGACTTCCTCGCCGCCATGAAACAGATCGAGAAGCTCGGCCCCCTCGAGGGCGTCCTCAAGCTGCTGCCCGGCGTCAATACCAAGATGCTCAAGCAGGCCAAGGAGGCCGACCCCCGGCGGATGAAACACCTCGAGGCGATCGTCCTCTCCATGACCCTCGCCGAGCGCAGGGACCCGGGCCTCATGAACGGCTCGCGGCGCGCCCGCGTGGCCAAGGGCAGCGGGCGGTCCATCTCCGAGGTCAACCGCCTGCTCGACCAGTTCCGCGAAATGCGCAAGATGATGAAGAAGGCCTCGGCCGGCGGCGGGTTCCGCCCCGGCATGTTCGGCATGCGATAGATTATTGGTAGGTCGTACCACCGGGTGCGGCCGGGAAATTCCCGGCGCGCGAGGAGCCCGAAGCAGTGCCATTCACGTGTGAGAGGAGCGTACCACCATGGCCGTCAAGATCCGCCTGCGCCGCACCGGCCGCAGCAAGCAGCCCTACTACCGTATCGTCATCGCCGACTCCCGCAGTCCGCGCGACGGCCGGTTCATCGAGATCATCGGGCAGTACGCGCCGCGCCAGGGCGAGACGGCGCTCAATCTCAAGACCGATCGCGTGAATCACTGGCTCGACAACGGCGCCCAGCCCACCGACACGGTGCGCTCGCTGCTCCGCAAGGCCGGCGTCCTCAAGACGCGCCACGAGGCGCGGCTCGCCGAGAAGCTCAAGGCCAGCGCCGTCGCCGTCGACGCGCCCACCGAGAGCTAGCCCGCCAGGCACGGCATCGGGACATGACCACGCCCGAGTTCCTCATCGTCGGGCGGGTTCGCAAGGCACACGGCATTCACGGCGAACTCGTCGTCGAGCCGATCACCGACGGGCCGGACGCGATCTTCGCGCCCGGCCGTCGCGTTCTTGCGGGCACGCATACCGGGGAGCTGCCCGCCCACCCCCGCGAGCTCCACGTGAGCACGGTGCGCCCCATGGGCGACGGCTTCCTCGTCAAATTCGACGAGGTGCCCGACCGCACCGCCGCTGACACGTGGCGCGGTCGCTACCTGCTCCTGCCCAGCGCCGAAGTGCCGCCGCCCGACGAACACGAGATCTACGTCCATGACCTGCTCGGCATGCGCGTGGTGCTCGCGTCCGGAGAGCCCGTGGGCGATGTGGAAGAGGTGTACGAACTGCCCCAGGGCCTCGCCCTCGACATCCGCCGCGCCCGCGGCACCGTCATGGTCCCGTTCGACGACCGCGTCGTGACCGCCGTGGACCGCGAGGCGCGCCTCATCACCATCGATCCGCCCGCCGGGTTGCTCGACTGATGCTCCGCGTCAACGTCGTCACCATCTTCCCCGACTTCTTCGCCGGCCCTCTCGGGCTCAGCATCCCGGCGCGCGCCAGGGCCGCCGGCAGCGTGGAGTACCGCGTGGCCGACCTCCGCGACTACACGCACGACCGCCATCGCACGGTGGACGACTATCCGTACGGCGGTGGGGCGGGGATGGTCATGAAGCCCGGACCGTTCTTCGAAGCGGTCGAAGCGCTCGAGGCCCGGGCCCCGATCGTGCTCGTCTCGGCGCGCGGCCGGCAGTTCACGCACGCCGATGCGGCGCGCTTTGCCGCGGGCTCCGAGCTCACCGTCCTCTGCGGCCACTACAAGGACGTGGATCAGCGGGTGGCCGACCACCTGGCCACCGAGGAGCTGTCGCTCGGCCCGTTCGTGCTCAGCGGAGGCGAGCCGGCCGCGCTGGCCATCATCGACGCCACGGTGCGGCTCCTGCCCGGCGCGATGTCCGATCACGACAGCGCCCGCACCGACTCGTTCTACGACGACGCGGGCTTGAGCGCCCCCAGCTACACCCGCCCGCCGGAATTTCGAGGGCTGGCCGTGCCCGAAGTCCTGCTCTCCGGCGACCACAAGCGCATCGCCGAATGGCGCCGCGCCGAGGGCGCGCGGCTCACCAGGCACGCCGACGACCGCGACCGCGGGTCCTCCGAGGAATAGTCGCTGGCCTGGCGCACTGGCGTGGATCGCCCTGGTGGTTTAATTTTGCTAGTCTGCGCCCGATAACTCGATATTTCACGGGCCCTTAGCCCGGAGTGACATATGCACGCGTTCATCGAAACCCAAAAAGAATGGATCCGCACCGACCTGCCCGCCTTCCGTCCCGGCGACACGCTCCGCGTGAATGTCCGCGTCAAGGAAGGCGATAAGGAGCGCATCCAGGCGTTCGAAGGCGTGTGCATCGCGCGTCGCGGCGCTGGTGTGAGCGAGACGTTCACCGTCCGCAAGATCTCCAACGGCGTGGGCGTGGAGCGCATCTTCCCCGTGCACAGTCCGATGATCGGCGATCTCGTGATCGTGCGCCGCGGCCGCGTGCGTCGCGCCAAGCTGTACTATCTGCGCCACCTCACCGGCAAGGCCACGCGCATCAAAGAGCGCAAGGCCAAGGTGGCGGTTCCGGTCACGGGTTCCGCCGAGGCCGAGTGACCGATGGCGGCCGGCGGTGACCGCCAGGCGGCCCGCGGCCGGCGTCACCGTTGGAGCCCGCTCGAACGCGAACTCCGGCAGACCATAGGCCCGCTCATCGCGGGCGTGGATGAAGTGGGACGGGGCCCCCTCGCGGGCCCCGTCGTCGCATGCGCGGTGGTCATGCCCCCGGCACTCCGCGCCATCGCCGGCGTCGACGACTCCAAGCAGCTCTCGGCGCGCGACCGCGAGCGACTGGCCGCGCTGATCCGCGAGCGGGCCCTGGCCGTGGCCCTCGGCGCCGCCAGCGTGCGCGAGATCGACGAGATCAACATCTACAAGGCCACCGTGCTGGCCATGCGCCGCGCGCTCGCGCGACTGACCGTGCTGCCCGACCACGTGATCGTGGACGGCAAGCCCATCCGCACCCTCGGCGTGCCGCACACCGCCGTCGTGGGTGGCGACGGCCGGTGCTACAGCGTGGCGTGCGCGTCGATCGTGGCCAAGGTCACCAGGGACCGGCTCATGCGGTCGCTGGCCCGCCGGCACCCGCTCTACCACTGGGAGCGCAACGTGGGCTACGGTACGCCGGCCCATATGGAGGCGCTCTGGGTGCACGGCGCCACGGTGCACCACCGGCGGTCGTTTCTTCCGCGAGAGCAGGGCGAGATCTTCGGGTAGCCGGATGTTGGTGGGCACCAATACGGCGCGATACAGGTGTTCCGTCCGCAACTCATTGCCCTGCATCCTATTATGAAATTCGCGCCGGGAATGCAGCCATAATCTGGCCAGACATCCCATAGGATGACATGTGACGCTTGGCTCCCATTGGATGGTTAGCCATCGGGACATTGCAGGTATCAACGCCGTGCGTGGTCCTGCGAGTCGCTCTTTCCCGCCCTTACGAGACACCAGTTTCGGTCTCGGCTCTCCGCCAAGCATTACCCCCCCACCCGCCACCCACCCGGGCGGCGTCTACCGGAGGATTACCATGCGTTTGGGACGCTGGAAGCTGTTCGCGGCCGGTGCGGCCGCGCTACTCCTGATGGTCACCGCGTCGTCCGTGAAGGCACAGGGTACCGTGACCGGACGCGTTACGGCCACCGGTACGAACGAACCGCTCAGTGACAGCCGCGTGATGCTCGCGGGAACGAGCCTCCGGACGGTAACCGGAGCGGACGGCCGATATACGCTCCGGGACGTACCGGCGGGCGCGGTCGAGGTTCGCGTCATTCGCGTGGGCTACCGCGAACTCAAGAAGCCGGTCACCGTCGTCACCGGTGAGACCGCGACGCTGGACTTCTCGATGACGCAGGCGGTCGTCCAGCTGTCGGAGATCGTCACCACCGCCACGGGTGAACAACGGCGCGTGGAGATCGGAAACTCGGTGTCCACCCTGGGCAACGTGGACCAGAAGGTCGAGACCACGCCGGTCAACAACCTGGCCGACCTGATGGTGGCCAAGTCGCCGGGCGTGGTGGTGCTGCCGGGCGCAATGACGGGCTCGGCGCCCACGGTCCGCATCCGCGGCATCGGCTCGCTGGCCACCGCCGGCAGCGGCATCAGCAACGACCCGATCTACGTGATCGACGGCGTGCGCATGAACACGAGCACGCTCAACCTGGGCACGGGCGGCACGAGCGCCAGCCTGCTCAACGACCTCGATCCCAACGAGATCCAGGACGTGGAGATCGTGAAGGGGCCGTCGGCGGCTACGCTGTATGGCACCGACGCCGCCAACGGCGTGATCGTGATCACCACCAAGCGGGGCCGGGCGGGCGCCACGCGCTGGTCCTGGTTCGGCGAGCAGGGCGCGGTGGACGATCGGAACAAGTATCCCACCACCTACGCCACGTGGGGGCACAGCGCCACCACCGGCACCCTGCAGCGCTGCACGCTCGTCAGCCAGAGCCTGGGTAGTTGCGTGGCCGACAGCCTCACCTCGTTCAACGTGCTGACCAATCCGGCCACCACGCCGTTCACGGTCGGCAACCGGAACATGTACGGCATGCAGACCAGCGGCGGCTCCGACCAGGTGCGGTTCTTCGTGAGCGGCGACGTCCAGAACGAGATCGGGCCGATCACGATGCCCAAGTTCGCGCAGGCCACCCTGGTGGACACCATGGGCACGCCGATGCGCGACGAATGGCTGCACCCGGAGCAGTTCCAGTCGTACAACCTGCGCACGAACCTGAGCGCCAGTCTCTCGCCCAGATTCGATCTCACGATGACCGCCGGGTATTCCAATACCAACCAGCGGCTCCCGCAGACGGACAACAACACCTACAGCTTCATCTACAGCGCCCTCAACAACCCGGGCTTCAATCACAGCGGCCTGGGTTACAACGAACTCGGCTCGCTCGGCGAGTTCCGCAACGGGTACGGCGGCTTCAGCCCGGCGCAGACGTTCCAGGTGTACCATGCCAACGGGACGCAGCGCTTCATCGGCTCGGCCGACGCGCAGTGGCGTCCGTTCTCCTGGATGACCAACCAGGGCACGGCCGGCATCGATCTGGCCAACAACGACGAGATCCAGATCTGCCGGTTCGGTGAGTGCCCCAACTCGGGTACGCAGCGCCAGGGCAGCGTCAGCCAGACCCAGACCAACTTCCGTAACGTCTCGGCCAAGCTGGTGAGCAACTCGCACTGGCAGGCGCGGTCCAACCTGATCGTGACCACCACGGTCGGCGCCGACTACACCAACGGCGAAACCGACGGCGTCTTCGGCAGCGGCACCAACCTTCCGCCGGGCGCGCAGACGGTTGGCGCGGCGGCCACCAAGAACGCCGGCAACACGTTGCAGACCGTGAACAAGACGCTCGGCGTGTACGTGCAGGAAGAGGCGGCGTTCCGCGATCGGATGTTCCTCACCGTCGCCGCCCGTACCGACCAGAACAGCTCGTTCGGCACGCAGTTCCAGCGCATCGTCTATCCCAAGGCGAGCCTCTCGTGGATCATCTCCGACGAGCGCTTCTTCCCCAAGTACTCGTGGCTCAACCAGTTCCGGCTGCGTAGTGCGTACGGCGCCTCGGGCGTGTCGCCCGGCGGCACGGTAGCCCTGCGCACCTACGCCGCGCAGACGGCCAACATCGCCGCCATCGCCGGCACCACCAATAGCGCCGACCTGCCGGGCCTCCTTGCGGCGGCCCTCGGCAACCCGAACCTCAAGCCGGAACGTTCGGCGGAATTCGAAGGTGGATTCGAGGCCACGGTGGTCGACAACCGCGCGCACCTGAGCTTCACCTACTACAACAAGCAGACGCACGACGCGCTGATCAGTCAGCAGCTCGCCGCGTCGTCCGGCGCCTCGTCGTTGTCGGTGCTCAAGAACCTGGCGTCGGTTGAGAACTCGGGCCTCGAGCTCGAGGTCGACGCGTCGCTCATCGACACGCGCGCGCTGGGCTGGGACGTGACCGTCTCCGCGTCGCACAACAGCAACAAGATCCTGTCGCTCGGCAAGGATCCCAGCGGCAAGCCCAACCTGACCATCGGCACCGGCGTGTATCGCGATTCGGTCGGACTGCCCGTGAACGCGGCGTTCTCGCGGCCGTACACCTTTGCCGACTCGAACCACGACGGCATCATCACGCCGAACGAGGTGACGGTCTCGGGGAAATACGTCTACGCCGGCTACACGGCGCCGCGTGACATCTTCTCGGTCACCAACGGCTTCGACCTGTTGAACCACAAGCTGCGCATCACGGTGCTGACCGACTACAAGGGTGGCAACATCCTGTACAACCAGTCGTACAGCTTCTATTCGCAGAACTTCTCCACCTGGTACTCGAACAACCTCAAGTCCACGTCGCTCAAGGATCAGGCGCGTGGCGTGGCCAACTCGAGCGCCAAGAACCCCACGCCGTCCAACTATGGGTTCCTGGAGAATGGCCAGTTCTGGAAGCTCCGCGAGGTCTCGGCGGCGCTGACGCTGCCGCAGGTGGTGGCCAACCGGATCCGGGCGCGCGACGCGCAGCTCGTGTTCTCGGCGCGCAATCTCCACACCTGGACTCCCTACACGGGCGTCGATCCCGAGTCGAACTATGCCACGGGCGACACCCAGACCGACTTTTCCACTCTCGCGCCGCCGACGTATTTCATCGTGCGCCTGAATCTCCACTACTAAGACCCCGTCGAGGACGATCTAACGATGAAGAAACTCAGCCATCGGGCTCGAGGGGCTACCGCGGCACTCGCGGTCGCCTGCGGCACCCTGTTCCTCGGGGCCTGTGACGTACAGAATCAACTGCTCCAGCCGCAGCAGCCGGGCGTCATCAGCCCGTCCGCCGTGACTACCGCCACCGCGGCCGACGCCCTCTACGCGGGCGCCCTGGGCCAATGGAACAAGGTGATGAACGGCAGTCCCACCAACAGCGGCAGCAACCAGGAGGCGCTGTGGAACTGGGAGGCGCTGTTCACCGACGAAATTCGCTCGGTGGATACCTTCTCGCAGCGCAACGACGACGACCAGCGCAACCTGGCCACGAACGACGTGGTGCTGACGGCCCTCTACAACGCGGCGCAGCAGGCGCGCGGGCGTGCCCGCGACGCCATCAACGCGCTGGCGACGTACGATCCGTCCGCCACCGGCAAGCAGCACGTGGGCGAGATGTATCTGATGATGGGGTACATCGAGATGGAGATGTCGGAGGCGTTCTGCAACGGCATTCCGTTCGGCGAGACGGTGAACGGCGTGCCGCAGTACACGCAGCCGCTCATGGATGCCGATGGCTTCAAGCTGGCCAGCGCCCGCATGGACACGGCGCTCACGTATCTCACGGCCTCGGACCCCGGCACGCTGAACATCAAGTACGCGGCGCTCGTGACCAAGGCGCGTGCGCAGGTGGACCTCGGCGACTTTGCCGGCGCCGCAGCCACGGTGGCGTCGGTGCCCACCAACTTCCAGTACAACTTCACGTACTCGCAGACCACCTTCGACAACGAATGGTGGGTGGAAGGGCCGAGCGTCAAGCGCTACTCGGCGGGCGACAGCGTGGACGTGGCGGGCCAGATCTTCAATGCCATCCCGTTCGCCGAGTTGAACGAC
The DNA here is from genome assembly GCA_035533755.1 of Gemmatimonadaceae bacterium. Classification (NCBI taxonomy): domain Bacteria; kingdom Pseudomonadati; phylum Gemmatimonadota; class Gemmatimonadia; order Gemmatimonadales; family Gemmatimonadaceae; species Gemmatimonadaceae bacterium. Next base: position 66,899 of record DATLTC010000026.1, on the reverse strand, counting down.
CCACGGGTGTCGATCACCGATACGCACCAGAAGGCCGAGGACAACCACTCGGACTTCGTGCAGGTGAACAACTGGGGGCGCGACGATCCGACGCCGCCGCTCACGGGAATCGACGCGCAGTTGATCGTGGCCGAATCCAAGCTCCAGACCGGTGACATCGCCGGGATGATGGGCATTCTGAATGCGCTCCGCACGTCGCCGCAGGTGATCGGCGTGTTCAAGATCCCGGCCATGGCACCGTTGCCCATGCCGCCCGACAAGACCACGGCCACCAACGTGTTCTTCCGCGAGAAGGCGCTCTGGCAGTTCGAGCGCGGCTATCGGATGGACGATCTGCGCCGGCTGGTCCGGCAGTACGGCCGCACGCAGGACCAGGTCTTCCCGTCGGGCGGTTTCACGCGCAACGGCACGCCGTCCGGCCAGTTCGGCACGGAGGTTGCATTCCCGGTGCCCGATTACGAAATGACAAACCCCAACTTCCACGGCTGCATCGACAACAACGCCTGATCCTTCGGGATGGGCCGCGCGGTCGGCGGCATGATGGAACGCAGTGAGCGCGGGGGGCGACGAGGGTGTCGCCCCCCGCGTTCGTTTTCTGCGGCGTGGTCGGGCACTTCTATATGAATGATTGGCCGAATGATTGGCTGGGATCCACCGACGATTCACGCGTGCATTGATCGGCGCCCATCAAACTGGAATACCATCTCGCTCGCTCAGCCCGTGTCGCATGCATGACGCGGGCTGTCGCGTTTGCGTGACGGGGCGTTCGGCCATGCCGCGCATGCGGCGGAAGCGCGATGCGAGAAGCAACTGTATGGGCGCCACTCGTGTTGTACGCATCGCGCGACATGATGTGACGCGCCGCGATGATCTCACAGTTACTAGGTCATAGTTCGAGAGACGTCGCGCGGTGGCCATATGTGGAATCGTATTCCAAGGGCAACCATCCTTCAGCGACGATCTCCAAAGCGAAGCGCTCCACCCCCCAGGAATGGACGCTAGCAAGTACCGCGTCAGGCTCGCGAATCCGACCCACCGCTGGACATGAAGTGATGCTGCGGCAACCGACCGTTCGGTTGTCGCACGCCTAATGGCGATTGCCGTTCAGGACCGGCGCGTGACCCCCCGTCGCGCCCGGAGTTTTCGGCCGTGCCGCAAGGGGAGCGGCGATCACTGGAGGCAGACAATGCGATTGGGACGCTGGAAGCTGGTGGCGATCAATGCAGCCGCGCTTCTGCTCCTGGCGCTCAGCGGCGGTTCGCTGCGCGCTCAGGGAACGATCACGGGGCGAGTGACGGCTCAGGGCACCAACGAGCCGGTCGGCGACGCGCGCGTGACCGTCGTGGGCACGAGCGCGGCTACCGCCACGACGCAGGATGGTCGATACACGATTCGCAACGCCCCGGCGGGCGCGCACGAGGTGCGTGTGTTGCGTGTGGGCTATCAGGAACAGAAAAAGTCGGTGACGGTCACTGCCGGACAGACGGTCACGGTCGACTTCTCGCTGGCGGCGAGCGTGGTCAAACTGCAGGATGTGGTGACCACCGCCACGGGCGAGCAGCGCAAGGTGGAGCTGGGCAACGCGATCTCCACGCTGGGCGATGTGTCCAACCGCGTGGAAACGTCGACGATCACCAACCTGGCCGATCTGATGGTGGCCAAGGCGCCGGGCGTCGTCGTGCTGCCGGCCAGCATGACGGGTGCCGCGCCGGTGGTGCGCATCCGCGGCCTCAACTCGCTGTCGTTGAACAACGACCCCATCTATATCGTGGACGGCATCCGCATCAGCTCGGGCACGATCGGCGTGTCCACGGGCGGTACGTCCGAGAGCTTCCTGAACACGCTCAGCCCGGACGAGATCGAGGACGTCGAGATCGTGAAGGGTCCCTCGGCGGCCACGCTGTACGGCACCGACGCGGCCAACGGCGTGATCGTGATCACCACCAAGAAGGGGCGGGCCGGCAACACCAAGTGGACCTGGTCGGCCGAGCAGGGACAGGTCAAGGATCGCAACAATTACCCCGCGCAGTACGCGCTCTGGGGGCACAACCCCGCGAGTCCGGCCACGCAGATCCGCTGCCTGATGGCCACCAACCTGCCGGCGGGCACGTGCGTGGTGGACAGCACCACCTCGTTGAACATCCTCAGCACCCCGGGCATCACCCCGCTCACCACCGGGAATCGCAATCAGTACGGCGTGCAGATGAGCGGCGGCTCCGAGGCGGTGCGGTTCTTCGTGGGCGGGTCGCTCGAGAACGAGCTCGGCCCCCTCAAGATGCCAGACTTCTCGGTGGCGCGGTTCAACGCCGCGGGCACCCAGATCCGCGACGAGTGGATGCACCCCGAGCAGTACCAGCAGGAGAACCTCCGCGCCAACCTCACGGCTTCGCTGAGCCCCACGTTCGACCTCACGGTCAACACCGGCTTTGCCAAGACCGACCAGCGGCTGCCGCAGGTGGACAACAACAGCTTCAGCTATCTGTACAACGCGTGGAGCAACCCGGGATTCCAGCACTCCGGGCTCGGCTACAGCAACATCGGTGCCCTGGGTGAAGACAAGCACGGGTACGCGTTCTTCACGCCCGGCGACATCTTCCAGCGGCTGGTGCAGACCGGCATCCAGCGCATCACGGCGAGCACCAACGCCAGCTGGCGGCCGCTCTCGTGGATGCAGAACGACGGGACGGTGGGCATCGACCTGGCCGTGCGCGACAACCTCACGCTCTGCCGGTTCAACGAATGCCCCAACTCGGGCACCACGCGGCAGGGCTCGATCACCGACGCTCACAACAACAACCGCGACTTCACCGCCAAGGTGATGAGCACGTCCACCTGGCAGGCCCGGTCGTGGGCCAACCTCAAGAGCACCATCGGCGCGGACTACCTGAACGCTGAGAACGACGGATCCAGCGCCAGCGGCTCGCAGCTGCCGCCGGGCGCCCAGACGGTGGGCGCGGCCGCGGTGCTCAGCGCCTCCAACATCCCGGCCACGGCCGTGAAGACGCTGGGGCTGTACATCCAGGAGCAGGCATCGCTGCGCGACCGGCTGTTCGTCACCCTGGCCGTGCGCACCGACCAGAACAGCGCGTTCGGCACCAACTTCCAGCGCGTGATCTATCCCAAGGCGAGCGTCTCGTGGATCCTGTCCGACGAGTCGTTCTTCCCCAAGTTCTCGTGGCTGGACCAGTTCCGGCTGCGCAGCGCCTACGGCGCGTCGGGCGTGCAGCCCGGCGCCACGTCGTCGCTGCAGACGTTCACGGCTTCCACGGTCAACATCAACAGCGTGGACACACCAGGCCTCCGGGCCAACGCACTCGGCAACGCCAACCTCAAGCCCGAGAAATCGTCGGAGTTCGAGGGTGGGTTCGACGCGCGGATGTGGAACAGCCGCCTGAACCTGGAGCTGACGTACTACAGCAAGCAGACCAGGGACGCGCTCATCAACCTGCCGATCGCGCCCAACGCGGCGCCGTCCACCACCAGCGTGATCGCGAATATCGCGTCGGTCAAGAACGACGGCGTCGAAGCCACGGTCAATGCGCAGCTCGTGGACCTGCACCAGATCGGCTGGGACGTGACCATCACCGCCTCGCACAACAGCAACAAGGTGGTGTCGCTGGGCACCAATCCATCCACGGGAAAGCCCTATCCCACCATCGGCACCGGCTCCATCCGCGACACCATCGGCCTGCCGGTGAACGCGCTGTTCTATCGCACCTATACCTGGAGCGACGCCAACAAGGACGGCTACATCTCGACCAGCGAAGTCACCGTGAATCCGAACTTCTCGTACATGGGATCGTCGCAGCCGCGCGATATCGTGTCGCTGCAGAACGGATTCGACCTGTTGAACCGGCTGGTGCGCATCAACGTCCTGCTGGACTACAAGGGCGGCTACAGCCTGTACAACGCCACGACGTCGTTCTATTGCCAGCAGACCAACTCCTGCTACACCGAGTCCAACCAGAAGTCGGCGCTGTGGGATCAGGCGCGCCTGGTCGCGCTCCGCTACCAGAATCCGTCCACGGGCGCAGGCTACCTGGACAACGGCCAGTTCTGGCGCCTGCGCGAGGTGTCGGCGGTGGTCAATCTGCCGCGCCGCGTGACCCGCTTCCTCGGCCACGCCGAGAGCGCCAACCTCACGCTCGGCGCCCGCAACCTCCACCTGTGGACCAAGTACACGGGCGTCGATCCGGAAGAGAACTACAACAGCTCCGGCACCGGCACCGGCGACGTGCAGAACACCTTCTCGACCACGGCGCCGCCGACGTACTTCACGTTGCGCCTCAATCTCCACTACTGATTCCTTCGAGGACGATACTCTCATGAAGAGCCATATTGATCGCGCTCGATGGACGGTCGCGGTTGCGGTCGGACTCGGGCTGACTTTGGTGGGCGCCTGTGACATGAACAAGCAGCTGCTGCAACCGCAGCAGCCCGGTGTCATCAGTCCGTCCGACGTGGTGGGCGTCACGGGCGCCGAAGCGCTACGCACCGGCGCCCTGGGCCGCTTCCGCGACTGGACCGTGGGCGGCGGCAACAACAACCAGGAGAACATGGTGCTGGAGACGGGCCTGTTCACCGACGAGTACAAGTCGGGCGACACCTTCTCCCAGCGCAACTCGTGGGACCAGCGCAACGTGCAGTCCAACGACGCGGTGGTCTCCCCGGCGTACACCACCATGCAGCAGGCCCGCGGCGGCATCCAGGACGCGATCCTCGCGCTGCAGCAGTACGTGCCGGGCACGCCGTCGGAAACCGGGCAGATGTACTTCCTGCTCGGCTACACCGAGATGCAACTGGGCGAGTTCTTCTGCAACGGCATCGCGCTCGGTTACACGGTGAACGGCTCGCCCAACTACACGCAGCCCCTCACCAACCAGGCCGTGTTCACCGTGGCCGGCACGCACTTCGATTCGGCGCTGGCGCTGACCACCGGCACCGACGCGTTCAGCGTGCAGATCCACAACGCGGCGGCCATCGCCAAGGCGCGCAATCTGGTGGATCTGGGCCAGTTCACGCAGGCCGCGGCCGCGGTGGCCGGCGTTCCCACCAACTACCAATTCACGATGACGTACGCCCAGACCAGTCAGGACAACGACATCTGGATCATGACCACCAACGTGCGCCGGTATACGGTGGGTGACAGCTTCGACATCGTGAACGGCGCCACGAACATCATCAAGAATGCGCTGCCGTTCGCGTCGGCCGGCGATCCTCGCGTGCCCGTGACCGGAGCCACGAACAACTTCGCCACCAAGTCGTTCGACGGCGCCACGGCGTACGTCGGTCAGGCGCTGTGGGGCCGGGACGACCCGAACGTGATCGTGTCGGGCATCGACGCGCGGCTGGTGGAAGCCGAGGCCAAGCTGCAGGCGGGAGACATCCCGGGGATGATGGTGATCCTGAATGCGCTGCGGGCCAGCACGCAGACGCTCGGCGTGTACAAGGTGCCGGTCATGACCGCACTCGCCACGCCGGGGAACGCCACCGACGCGCGGGCCCTGTTCTTCCGCGAGAAGGCCTTCTGGCAGTTCGGCCGCGGGATCAGGATGGGCGATCAGCGCCGGCTCATCAGGCAGTACCACCTGACGCAGGACAACGTGTTCCCCACCGGCGTCTTCTTCAAGAACGGCACCTACGGCACGGACGTGAACTTCCCCGTACCGGACGTCGACAAGAGCAATCCCAACTTCACGGGGTGCATCGACCGCAACGCCTGATCCCTCGGGACGGGCCGCGTGGTGAGCGGCACGATGGGATGCTGGGAACGTGGGGGGCGACGATGGTCGCCCCCCACGTTCGTTTCCCGCGCGGCAGCGCCGCCGCCGCGGTCACTTGCAGTGGCGGGTTGACGCGGGCGCGTCGCGCTGCGAGCATCATGCAACCTCGGAGCGACGATGACGCCACCTTCCGGAATGTCCGACGGACCCCAGCCCGGCCCCCTGGCCGGCGTGCTGACCGACAACCCGCAGCCGGGCACCATGCCGCACGGGTTCTTCGGCCATCCACGCGGCCTCTCGACCCTGTTCTTCACGGAGATGTGGGAGCGCTTCAGCTACTACGGCATGCGCGCGTTCCTCATTCTCTACATGGTGCACGTGCTCGGCTTCGACGACCGTCACGCCGGCTCGGTGTACGGCACGTACACGGGGAGCGTCTGGGCGGCCACGATCTTCGGCGGCATCATCGCCGACCGGTGGCTGGGGCAGTACAAGAGCGTGCTCATCGGCGGCATCATCATCGCGCTCGGGCACTTCACGCTGGCGTTCCACCCGCTGCCGTTCTTCTATGGCGGGCTGGCGCTGATCGTCATCGGCACGGGGCTCCTCAAGCCCAACGTGAGCGGCATCGTCGGGTCGCTGTACGAGACCAACGACGCGCGTCGCGACGCCGGCTTCTCGATCTTCTACATGGGCATCAACCTCGGGGCCGCCATCGGTCCGTTCATCGCCGGCTACCTGGCCCAGGAGGTGGATTGGCATCTCGGGTTCGCCTGCGCCGGCGTGGGGATGACGTTGGGCCTCATTCAGTACGTGCGCGGCCGGCGGCATCTGCAGCCGGCCATCGACCGGCTCGAGCGACAGCGGCGTGAGGCGGCCCAGGCGGCCGCGGCGGCCAAACGCCTGCGGGCGGCAGGCGGCGCGCAGGCCGCGTCGGCGGAGCCGGTGTTCTGGGGATTCACCAAGGTGGAGTGGAAGCGGCTGGCCGCGATGGCGGTGTTCTTCGCGTTCGCGGCCGTGTTCTGGGGCGCCTACGAGCAGGCGGGCTCCACCCTGAACCTGTTCGGCGACCGCTACACCCGCACGGTGATCCTGGGCTACAGCTTCCCGTCCAGCTGGTTCGTATCGGTCCAGGCGATTTTCGTGATCCTGCTCGCGCCGGCGTTCGCGTGGCTCTGGATGCGGCTCGGGAAGCACGAGCCGTCCACGCCCGCCAAATTCGCGGCCGGCCTGTTCTTCATCGGGATGTCGTTCGTGCTGCTGCTCATCCCGGCGTACGCGCTGCAGGCCTCGCCGAGTATTCGCGTGGCCCCGTTCTGGCTCATCGGCTGCTATTTCATCCAGGAGTTGGGCGAGTTGTCGTTGTCGCCGGTGGGACTCTCGGTGTTCACCAAGCTCGCGCCGGTGAAGATCGTGGGCCTGATGCTCGGCGTGTGGTTCCTGGCCGACGCGGTGGGGAACAAGGCGGCGGGGTACGCGGCGGGGTTCATCTCGTCCGCGCCGCTCCCCGAGTTGTTCGGCGTGATCGCGGGCGTGTGTCTGGGCGCGTCGGTCGTCGCGGCGCTGATGATCAAGCCCGTGAAGGGGCTGATGGGCGGGGTGCACTGACCCGCCTGTCGGCTCAGCGCGTGAGCCAGATGAAGGTCACGCAGCCCGATGACGCGATGGTTCCCGAGGCGTTTGCCATGGCAGCTGCCGCCATGCTGGCGCCGATGTCCAGCGCTCCCGCGCCCGGGTCGGTATGGGGCGCGCCGGCCGGCAGGTCCGTGGTCGTGTACGTCTCGATGCCGGCGACGTCGAACGGACTGACCAGGGCGTCGATCCCCTCGTTCAGGACGTGTCCCGTGCGCCGCGGCAGGAGCACGTGCACGCCGTCGATGTAGACGTTGCCCTCACAGATGCCGCGCCCGAAGTAGTGGGCGTCGGACACCAGCATCAGCCCCTGGATCTTGTCGCCGGTGATGAATGCCGTGGAGGGCGCGGCGCTGGTGAGACGTCGTTCGTAGAAGCCGTCGCGCCGGAGCGTCGTGCTGGTGTCGCTCTTCCCGAGCCAGACGGCATGGCCGCCCACGACGACGATCGTGGGCAGCAGGTGTCCCATGCGGAGCAGCGTCGTGGTGACCGGCGTCGAGTCGGCCAACGACATCGGGACGGCCAGGAGCGCGGGCTGGTATCCCAGCTTCTTGATCGTGACCACCGTGCCGCCGGTGTCGGCAAAGAAGACCGCGGCCGTTCCGGTCTTCGTGGTGCGCGTGGTGAGGTGGGTGAGCATGTCCGAGACGTCGGCGCCCTCGATCGGTTCGCCGGTCTCCTCGTCGAACACGCCGAGTACGCGGAAGTGCACAGGCCGGGTGGCGCTGGTGTCGGGCCGTGCGGCTGCGCGGGCGGTGTCCGCCTGGGCGCGGGCCGGGCGGGAGGCGATGACCAGTGCGCCGGCCGCCGCGAGCCAGGCGGCAAGGGGTGGGAATCGCGGGCGCATCGGTCGCAGCATGGGGGCTCCCGGGGATGCCGGTGGAATCCATTCGCGGACTCTGATACAACAATTGTATACAGTCCCTGCGGTGTCAAGCACGTGCTCCCCGGCCGGCCATTGCGAGCCGGCTTGCGTGCGGCGGGGAGACGCCCTACTATTGTCCGTATGTACGGACAATATGACAATTGCTCCCCCTGCGCACCTCCGCTCCTGCCGGATGCTCGTGACACCCGCTGCCCGCGGTACCGGAGGCTGTGCCGATCATGACTGGCGAGATGTCTGCGTTCACCTTTCTCGTGGAAGTGTTCGGGGCCTCCATCGCCGGCGGGGTTCTCGGGTCCATCGCCGGCATCGGCGGCGGCGTGATCATCGTCCCGGTGCTCACCGTGTTCCTGGGGATGGACATCCGGTATGCCATCGGCGCCAGCATCGTTTCGGTGATCGCCACCTCGAGCGGCGCCGGCGCCGTGTACGTCAGGGACCGCATCACCAACATCCGCATTGCCATGTTCCTGGAGGTGTTCACCGCACTGGGGGCGATCATCGGCGCCGCGCTCCTCGCCCCCTACATCCCGGTGAACTGGCTCTCCATCCTGTTCGGCATCACTCTCCTGACCTCGCTCATCCCGATCTTTCGCAAGTTCGGCGAGGAACTGCCCGAGGGCGTCGTGGATGATGCCATGGCCCGCCGGCTCCGCCTCGACGGCTCGTACTTCGACAAGCGCCTCAATCGCGAGGTCACCTACCACGTCACGGGCATCCCGCTGGCCTCGGGCTACATGTTCGTGGCCGGCATCGTCTCCGGGCTCCTCGGCATCGGCGCCGGCGTGGTGAAGGTGCTGGCGCACGAGATCGCGATGAAAGTGCCGTCCAAGGTGTCCACCGCCACCAGCAACTTCATGATCGGCGTGACCGCGGCGGCGGCGTCCGGCGTCTATCTCAACCGCGGGCTGGTGCTTCCCTTCGTCGTCGCGCCGGTGGCCACCGGGGTCCTCGTGGGAGCGTTCGCCGGGACCAAGCTGATGGAGCGGATGTCCAACAACCACATCCGCCTGGTGTTCGCGGTGGCGCTCGCACTGATCGGGGGACAGATGCTCGTTCGCGGACTGGGGGTACTCTGATGACTGTCGACGACACGACCCACGGCGCGGCCGGTCCGGTCCGCCACGAAGATCGCATTGCCATCGAGGACGTCTCGAGCTGGGTGCTGCGGATCGGCGTGGTGGCGAGCGTGGTCATCCTGCTCGTGGGCCTGGTCCTCTCGTTCGTCCATGGCGGGCTGACGCGGCACATCATGGAGACCAAGACCTTCGACCTCAACTTCGCCGCGCTGCGCCAGGGGATCATGACCCTCCAGGGATTCGCGTGGCTCGAACTCGGCATCTTCGTGCTCGTGCTCACGCCCATCCTTCGTGTGTTCACGGCGATGGTGCTGTTCGCGTTCGAAGAGCACGACGTGCTCTACACCAGCGTCACCTTTCTCGTGCTCGTGATGACCCTGGGGTCGCTGCTGTTCATTCACTGATCGGACGGCTCATGGAAGCGCTGAACCGCGAGAGTCCGATGCCGTTGTGGGCGCAGCTGGAAGCCCTGCTGCGTGCCCGCATCGCCTCGGGCGAGTTCGCGGATCGCTTTCCCACCGATGCCGAACTGGTCCGCAGCTACGGCGTGAGCCGGCACACGGCGCGCGCCGCGATCGCGCGGCTGCAGGCCGATGGGCTGGTGGAGCGGGAGCGCGGACGCGGCAGCCGGCTGCCGGTGGCCGCCGAACTCGAACAATCCATCGCGCCATTCTACAGCCTTGCCGCATCGATCAGCGGGAAGGGGATGGCCGAGCATTCCCTGGTCCAGCGCCAGGCGCTGGAGCGCAACGGGGAGGCCGCGTCACGCCTGGGCCTCGCGCCAGGCACCGGGCTGGTGCACATCCAGCGGATCCGCTTTGCGGGGGACGAGCCGCTCGCCCTGGACGATTCGTGGATCGTCGCCGATGCCGGCGATGCCCTGTTGCGGGCGGACCTTGGCCGCGGCTCGCTGTATGAACTGCTGGCCGGCCTGGCCAACGTGCGCGTCACCGGCGGGACGGAGCGGATCCGTGCCGCGCTGCCCGGCGCCCCCGTGCGCAAGTTGCTCGCGCTCCCGCGGGGCGAAGCCATCCTGGTGGTGGAGCGGGTGGCGTTTGCCGGCGACCGTCCGGTGGAGTATCGGCACAGCGAGGTGCGCGGCGATCGCTTTGCGTTCGTGGCCAACTGGAGCCGTCTGCCGCCGGCCCTCTGAGGCCACGGTCGCCAGACGACGAGTGACCCGGGCGGGTCTCGAACCCGCGACCTACGGATTAAAAGTCCGTTGCTCTACCAGCTGAGCTACCGGGTCGTGATGCAGCAAACTTCGCACATCGAAAAGAACTACACAACTCGGGTAAACGGGGCAGGGAACGGCTGACGGCGGGAGCTACGCCCACGCTTGCGCGACCGACGCGCGGGGCCCGCCCTACGCCTGCTTCGAGAACGCCGTCCCGAACAGCCGGTCCCAGTATCGCATGGTCACGCCGAAGTTCACTTCCGGAATGGCGTGGTGGATGCGATGCTGGGACTGGAGATGCCGGTACCAGGCGAACGGCAGCTTGTAGTGGTGCAGGCTGTGATGGAAGAAGCTGTAGCCCACGAACCCCGCAAACCATCCGGCGAGCAGTGCCGAGAAGCCGTGTACGCCGAGGCCCGTGGCCACGAACTGCTGCAGGGGCACGAACAGGATCGGCGTGACGATGAACGGCATGGCGATGTACGCCGTGGGATTCTCGTGATGCCGGTCGTGGCCCCGGCGCGTGATCGCCAGGCCCGGGACGTGGTACACCCAGCGGTGAAAGACGTATTCCGAGAACGTCCACGCGAATACGCCGGCCACGAACAACCCCGCGATCTCGATGCCGCCCACACGCAGGCGGAGCACGTCCCACGCCAGGAAAAACAGCATCAGCGACAGGTCCATCGCGTACGTCGCCCAGTAATTGCCCCTGGATTCCGACAGCCGCACCAGCCACGAGTCCGGCGGCTGGTCGATCGGGGACATTCCGTCATGAGCCAAGGTCGCCGTCCAGGTCGGGGGTGAAGGCACCGCCGGGCTACAGCCTGGCGCTCGTCGTGACACCGATCGCCACCGTCAGCACGGTTCGGACGATTTGACTCGATTGGGCCCCAAACGTCGCACATCGCCCGGGCGGGCGCAACTCGACGCCCTGGTGAGCGCCTTGCGCAAAGACGCATATTCACTCGCCCGCAACGGCATAGGGTGTTCGGCGGGTCGGCGGGTCGGCGGGTCGGCGGGTCGGCGGACCGGAGGAGGGAGCGTGGCCAGAGAACAGGGGCTCCAGCGCCAACTGCTCAAGCACGTGCTGCGCAACTCCGGTGGCATGAGCGCGGGCGAACTGCTGTTCGACCCCGTCACCGCGCTCCCCGGGCTGCCGCTGTTCGTGCGGCAGGTGGAGGAGGCGCTCCGTAGCCGCAAGACGGTGGGCATTCTCACGGTCAACATCGCCCGGTTCTCGAAACTCGAGGATGTGTACGGCTGGGAGCTCTTCGACGGCATCGTCCGCGGGGTGGCCCATGCGCTCAGGGAGATCAAGGACGAATCGCTGCGAAAGGACGATGCGCTCGCCGAGCTCACGATCAACGGAAACGTGTTCATCCTGATGCTGTCGCCGGCCCGGACCGCGAGGACGTTCAAGTTCAGCGATCTGCTGATGATCAAGGCGCGCATCGCCGAGCGGCTCGACGCCCACGTCGCGAAGACCCTGCATCCGGACCTGGTCTACCGGTTCAATTACTTCATCGGCGCGGCGATGATGAAGAAGGATCCCGCGGTCCGGCTGGAGCGGCTGATCTATCGCACCATCGACGAGGCGCTCGCCGACGCGACGTCGGAGGAACACGAACTCGTGCGGCGGCGGGCGCGCAAGCTGCGGGCGATCCTCACCGGCCGCCGCCTCATCACGCAGTTCCAGCCCATCCTCGACCTCCGCTCCCACCGCGTGCTCGGGTACGAGGCGCTGAGCCGCGGGCCGAAGGGGGAATTCACCTCGCCGGACGTGCTCTTCCGGATCGCCTATGAGGCCGACCTGGTCGTCAAGCTCGATGCCGTGTGTCGCGGGAACGCCGTGCGCTCGATCGGCAAGCTGGAGTCCGATCAGCTTCTGTTCATCAACATGGAGCCGAGTTCGATCTTCGATCCCAGGCTCATGGAGTCCATCCCGGCGCGTCGCAGGTCGCAGATCGTTTTCGAAATCACTGAACATGCCGCGATCGCCGACTTCCAGACCTTTCGACAAGCCGTGCAGATCGTGAAGCAGTGCGGCCTCAAGTTCGCCATGGACGACGTGGGGTCCGCGTATTCGGGGCTGCGCATCGTGTCGATGATCGAGCCCGACTTCATCAAGCTCGACATGGAGCTCACGCGCGAGGCGCGGCACAACCGGGTGAAGTTGGAGCTCCTCAAGGCCATGGTGGGCTTCTGCGCCGACGCCCGGATCCCGATGATCGTCGAGGGGATCGAAACGCCGGAGGAGCTGGATACGGTGACCCAACTCGGCGTGCAGCTGGTGCAGGGGTACCTGATCGGCCGTCCGGCGGCGCTTCCGGTCAGGGGAAAGGCGCGGCCGGCGCGTGCGATCCCGTCATAGGGCGGCGTCGAGCGGTCGGTGCCGCTTGAAGATGAATTCCGGCGCCAACGCGATCCCGATCACCGTCACCGGCAGGATCTGCTGCGCCTGGATGAGGATGGCCACCGCGATCGCGGCGCTCTGATTGAAGCCGAACGCGACGGCCGCCGCGGCGTAGAGCGCCTGGAACAGGCCCACGTTCCCCGGCGTCAGGTGCACCACGAATCCCAGGTTCACCGCGATCACCGCGGCCACCGACCCCGTGAGGGTGATGGGAAAGTGCACCGCCGCCGCCGTCAGATGAAACGTCGCGATCTGCAGCACCCACGATCCCACCGACAACAGCAGCGCTTGTACGATCGATGCCCCGGTGGACAGGTGCGAGATGGTGTGCATGAACGTCCTGCCGTGCCCGCGCAGCTTCTCGAAGCGCCGGCCGCCCGTCGCGGCAAGCCCTTCGCCGATGTCCATGCGATACAGCACGATCATCAACGCGGCGAGGGCGGCGAGGGTGGCCGTGGCCTCGGGCCGCCAGCGCGCTACCTCCCCGGGCAGCGGCAGCACCCAGAGGCCCAGCACCACCACCAACACGTACCCCACGAATCCGGTCAACCGGTCGAGCGTGAGGGTGGCGAGCACCTTGGAGTGGCTCACGTGCGTCGCGCGCGCCACGAAGACGACCTGCGCCGCCTCGCCTCCGTTGGCCACCAGCACATTGTTGAGCCCCGCTCCCGCGAACGTCGCTTTGAGCGCCAACCCAAACGATGGCGCGCCGACGCGTCGCAGGAACAGCCACCACCGCACGCCCTTGAGCGCCAGCGAGACGAGGTTCACGACGAGGGCCGCGACGAGCAGTTGCGGCGACGCCGTTCGGATCTCCCGCCAGGTGACTCCCCACTGCACATGGCGGGCGGCCACCACCAGGAGCACGATGGTGGCCAACGAGACCGCGACGCGCAGGAACCGGCCGAGCACGGTCCTCGCGCGGCCCGGTGCCGTGGGGCTGGGCACCGCTCCGGCCGTGTGTGAAGCCGGCGGCATCGAGGGGGCGCGCGGCGGAGCCATGGGATGAAGCTACCCACTTTCATGAAGCGAGATCGACCCCGTGCCGGCTCAATAGGTTGGGGCCGCACGGATCGCCCCCCCCCAACCGGGGCCCCCCACGCCCCCCAAAGGCCGCCCCCAGGTTGCCAATTGTGCAGCGGCGCGAAGTATGCTATCATTGAGGATGCAGTAACGGCGCCGTCCGGCGTCGGACATCCCTGGGGCGGACGAGGACCCGGCAGCATGCGGGTCCTTTTTTCTTCAGGGAGCTCCTTCGGGAGGCCATCGTGATGGCGTCATTCACGAACACACCAGGTACGTCGGCCAGTACGGCATCACCGGACTCCGACACACCACACATTTAGGGGTTCCACCATGCGTACGACCGGCACTGTCAAGTGGTTCAACGACGCCAAGGGCTTCGGTTTCATCACTCCCGCGGACGGCCAGAAGGATTGCTTCGTGCATCATTCGGCCATCCAGGGCGGCGGCTTCAAGTCGCTGGCCGAAGGCGAGAAGGTTGAGTTCGACGTCGTGCAGGGCCAGAAGGGCCCGGCGGCTGAGAACGTCACCAAGCTCGGCAACTAACACGGCTGCGTTGGGCCGCCTCGGCGGCCCGTCCAATGCCCCGCTCGACCTCAGGTCGGGCGGGGCATGGTGCATTCTGGGGGGACGTTTCGCGCCCGCCGACTGGCAGCGGGCAACGCCTACTGCGTGGGTTGGCCGAGGGTGGCTGGCAGCCCCAGTGACCGCAGCACCGCCAGGAACTGCGGGCTGGACCGGATGGGATCGAAAATCGGCGCCCGCAACGGTTCGAGGCTGAACTGTGGCGCGCGGTCCCTGGCCGCCGACTGGAGCGCCTGCAGCGCGGCCGTGGTGTCGCCCAATCCCAACATGGCGTGGGCAGCGGTGAGCGCCGCATCGGGGCTCTTGGCCTTGGCCGCCGCGTCGGCGATGGACCGGGCCTGCTGCGCATCGCCCGCCTTGGCGTACGCATAGGCCAGCATGTTCGATACCGCGTTGGACGCCGGGTGCCGCAGGGTGGCCAGGCGACGCGCCGCCTCGAGCGGGGCAAGGGCCGAGTCGGCGTCCCCGCCGAACAGGTACACCATGCCGAGGGCCAGGTGCGGGTTGTATATCGCGGAGTCCAGTACCAGGGCACCGCGTGCCGCGGTCAGGGCGCGCGCATGGTTGCCGGAAATGGCCAGGGCCACGGCGTAGGCGGCAAGAGTGGTGGCCGACGTCTGATCGAGGACCGTGGCGCGGCGCAGTTCGGCCACCGCCTCGGTCACCCGGCCCTGCACGAGCAGGTTCTGGCCCAGGCCCAGGTACGAGGCGGCGTTGCGCGGATCGATGGAGATGGCCTTGCGGTAGTCGCGTTCGGCGTCGGTCCACCGGAAGGCGGCGTTGTACAGCGCGGCGCGGGCTTCGTAGGCATCGGCCAGCGTGCTGTCGAGGGCGATGGCGCGCGTGGCGGCCACGATGCCGCGGGCCACGGCGGAGTCGGCGGGGTTGGTCTCGTCGAGCGGGAGCAGCGAGTACGCCCGCGCCTTGAGCGCGTATGCCTTGGCGAACGTGGAGTCGCGGAGGAGCGCGCTGCTCAGGGTGTCGATGGCCCGGTGCAGGGCGCGGGCGCCGCGTCGGCTCACGTAGCCGGTGGCGATGGTGTAGGCCTGGTACGCCGTGTCGTCCTTGGTGCCGCGGTCCGCCAGCGCCCGCGGCGACGACCCCAGCTGTGGCTCGAGGGCCTGGACGATGGACGAGGAGATGTCCTGCTGCACCGCGAACATGTCGCGCATGGTGCGATCGAAGACGTCGGCCCACACGGAGAATCCGCTGGCGGTGCTGACCAGGCGGGCGGTGATGCGCAGGCGCGTGCCGTCCTGTTGCACGGTGCCTTCGAGCACGTACCCCACGTGGTACTTGGCGCCCAGTTCCTGCTCGGTGGGGTACTGGTTGGGTCCCACGGTGGCGGGAGCGCGGAGGGCCACGCGCAGGCCCGGCAGCTGGGTGAGCTCGCTCACGAGTTCGCTGGTGATGCCGTCGGCCAGGTATGCGTCGGTGGAGTCGGCGCTCAGGTTGACGAACGGCACGACGAGCACGGCGTGCGTCTGGGTGGAGTCGGCGGCCAGCGTGGCGGGGGGAATGAGTGGCGTGCGGCGGCTGCGCACGACGCCGGTGACCGCGGCCGCCACGACCACCAATGTGACGAGGGCGGCGGCGACGCGGCGCCGCCGCCTGCGCGGCATGCTGAGGGTGGCCACGGCGCCGTCGCTGACGACGCTCGGATCCTCCAGGGCATTCACGATCTCGCGTGCCGTTTGCGGGCGGTGGTCGCGGTCCTTTTCCAGGCATTGCATGATCAACGCCACGAGCCGCGGGGGCAGCCCGGCCCGGATGTCGCCGAGCGGGCGCGGCGTCTGGGAGAAGTGCGCGGCGAGGAGCGCCTGGGGCGTGAGGGCGGCGAACGGCGGGCCGCCGGCCAGCATCTCGTACGCCATCACGCCCAGCGAGTAGATGTCGGCGCGGCCGTCCACGTCGGGGTCGGCGGCGATCTGCTCGGGCGCCATGTAGGCCGGCGTGCCCACCGTGGTGCCCACCTGCGTGAGGAAGCTGGACGCCGGCGCTCTGGCGGCGCGCTGGGCCGAGAGCACGGCCTTGGCGACGCCGAAATCCGTGACCATCGCCGAGCCCGAGGCGAGGAGCACGTTGTCGGGTTTGATGTCGCGATGCACGATGCCGCGTTCGTGCGCGTAGGCCAGCGCGCGGGCCACGTCGCGGAGGATGGTCACCACCTCGCGCACCGGCATCGGCCCCGACTGCATCATGTGCGCGCGGAGCGACTCGCCTTCGATGAACGGCATCGTGAAGTAGGGCAGGCCGTCCACCTCGCCCGACGTGAGCACGCCCACGATGTGGGGATTCTGCAGCGTGGCGGCCACGAGGATCTCGCGCGTGAACCGATCGAGCGACACGGCGGCCGCGAGCTCTGGCGACACGACTTTGACCGCAACCCGCCGGCTCAACGCCTGGTCGAAGGCCACGAACACACGCGACATGCCGCCGCCGCCGAGTTCGCGCTCGACGGTGTACGTGGGGCCCAGCGTATGTTGCAGCGCGTCGCGGATTTCAGTCATGAATGGTAGAGTGCCGTACGCGTGCGGGTGGCGCACCCGACCCCGTTCGCGCTCGTCGATGCCACTGTCAGAGTATACGCTCCGCGGGCAGAAAGCGCGGCGTTACCGCTGCTCTGAACATACGCGCCGCGTGCCCCTTTTGTTCCCGCGCGGTGTCGTCGGATTGCCCACACGGGATCCGCCGTTTCGCCGACGGCGCCCGTGGGCTACTCTCCTCACATTGCCTGCCACGCGCCCATCCGTGCAACCCCATGGAGGAGATGTGCCGGTTACCGAGAACCCGAATGCGGGCCAGACGCCGGCCCCTGAATCGCCGGTGCCGCAGGCCCCGTCGCTGGGGCCGATCCTCGCGCCCCGGAGCATCGCCGTGGTGGGGGCGTCGCGGACGCCGGGGACGATCGGCCACCAGTTATTGACCAATTTGATCACCGAAGGGTTCACCGGCGCCGTATACCCGGTGAACGCCAAGGCGCGCGCCGTGTGTTCCGTGCGAGCGGTGCCCTCGGTGTCGGACCTTCCGGAGCCGCCCGACCTGGCGGTGATCTGCGTGCCCAAGGAATCGGTGTTGGAGGTGGCGGACGAATGCGGCGCGATGGGCGTGCGCGGGCTGGTGGTGATCTCGGCCGGATTCCGCGAGGTGGGGGGCGACGGAACGGCGCTCGAGCGCGCGCTCGTGGACCAGGTGCGCCGCCACGGCATGCGCATGATGGGGCCCAACTGCATGGGCGTGATCAACACGCATCCCGGCATCTCGATGAACGCCACGTTCGCGCCCGGCATGCCGCCCACGGGCCACGCCGCGTTCGTGTCGCAGTCGGGGGCGCTGGGAGTGAGCGTGCTGGACTACGCGCGCGAGTACGGCATCGGGATCGCGCAGTTCGCGTCGGTGGGCAACAAGGCCGACGTGAGCGGCAACGATCTGCTCGAGCACTGGGAGCATGACGACAACGTGCGCGTGATCCTGATGTACGTGGAGAATTTCGGGAATCCGCGAAAGTTCCTGGAGATCGCCTCGCGGATCACGCGGCAGAAGCCGATCGTCGTGGTGAAGTCGGGGCGCTCCCGGGCGGGCGCGCGGGCCGCGTGGTCGCACACCGGCGCGCTCGCGGCTAGCGACACGGCGGTGGACGCGCTGCTGGCGCAGGCCGGCGTGCTGCGGGCGGCGTCGGTGGAGGAGTTGTTCGACATCGCGATGGCGCTGGGCGTGACGGCGCTG
Organism: Gemmatimonadaceae bacterium; assembly: GCA_035533755.1. Taxonomy (NCBI): domain Bacteria; kingdom Pseudomonadati; phylum Gemmatimonadota; class Gemmatimonadia; order Gemmatimonadales; family Gemmatimonadaceae; species Gemmatimonadaceae bacterium. The sequence continues at coordinate 48,655 of DATLTC010000026.1, read as the reverse complement.
CCGCGGTCGCGTCGCACGGCCATCGTCACCAACGCCGGCGGGCCGGGGATCCTGGCGGCCGACGCGCTCGACGCGGCCGGCCTCGACGTGGTGGAGCTGAGCGCGCAGACGGTGGACGCGCTGCGGCCGCTGTTTCCGCCCGAGGCGTCGATCCGCAATCCGCTGGACATGATCGCGTCGGCCACGCCCGACGGCTACCGGCGCGCGGTGACCGCGTTCCTGGCCGATCCTGCCGTGGACGCCGTGCTGCCGATCTTCATTCCGCCGCTCAATTCGGAGCAGGAGGCGGTGGCGCAGGCGATCGCCGAGGCGGCGCGCACCAATCGCGACAAGCCGGTGCTGGCGGTGCTCATGGGCCGCCGCGGACTGCCGGAGGGGCGCGCCGAGCTGCACGCGGCGGGGATTCCCGCGTACGTGTTTCCCGAATCGGCGGCCCGCGCGCTGGCGGCGCTCAATCGGTACCGGGACTGGATCTCGCGGGAGCCGGAGCCGGCGGTGGCGCTGCCCGTGGATCGCGACGCGGCGGCCGCCATCGTGCGCCGCGCGTTGGCCGAGGGGCGTGAGCACCTGAGCGAATTCGACGCGCTGCAGGTGCTGGCCGCGTACGGCATTCCGGTGGCGCAGGCTACGCTGGCCACGGGGGCCGACGCCGCGGCTGAAGCGGCGTGCGCGCTCGGCTTTCCGGTGGCGCTCAAGATCGTCTCGCGCGACGTGATCCATAAGAGCGATGTGGGCGGCGTGCGTCTCGGGGTGCGGTCGGCGGCCGAGGCCCGCGCCGCGTTCGACGAGATCATGGCGGCGGTGGCGTCGCACGCGCCCAATGCGCGCGTCGACGGCGTGCTCGTGCAGCGCCTGGTGCAGGGCGGCCACGAGACGATCGCCGGCGTGGTGCGCGATCCCACGTTCGGACCGCTGGTCATGTTCGGGCTGGGCGGCGTGTTCGTGGAGGTGCTGCGCGACGTGGTGTTCCGGATCGCGCCGCTCGACCGCCGCACGGCCAACGAGATGGTGCGCGGCATCCGCGGACTCGGCATCCTCACCGGCGCGCGGGGCACCGAGCCGGCCGATCTCGCGGCGATCGCCGATGTCCTGCGGCGGCTGGCCCAGCTTGCGCTGGACCAGCCGGAGATCCTCGAGCTGGACGTGAATCCGTTGTTGGCGCAGGGGGGCGGCGCCATGGCCCTGGACGCGCGGGTGCGGTTGGCCCCCGCGCGCTGACCCGCGCTACTTGGGGAGCCGCGGGCTGGGGAGGCTCACCAGCACCGACGTGATGAGCAGCACGAGGCCGGCGAACGCGAGTTCGAGGCGAGCCGACCGCTGGATCTTGGCCGACGCGGCGTGCGTGCCGAGCGACGGCCGCACGCGGCGCCAGTTCCAGGCGCCCAGGGCGAGCACGATCGCCACCACGCACAGCTTGACGACCAGCGCGATGCCGTACGAGGTGGTCCAGAGCGCCGCCACGAACTTGAGGTGGCGCACGGCGGTGACCACGCCCGAGAGCACGAGCACGGCCACCGAGATCAGGGCCAGGGGCGAGAAGGCATTGATGAGATCGGCGATGGTGAGCGCCTTGTCCTCGTGCGTCTGATCGCTGCCCAGCACCGCGGGCACCGCGATCGTCATCAGCACGAACAGCGTGCCGATCCAGAGCGAGCCGGCGAGCACGTGCACCGGATTCACCAGCGTCTGCCAGTGCAGGCTGAGGATGTTCACCAGCGCCGCGGCCACGGTGGCGAATCCGGCCAGCGGCCAGCCGGCCGGCACGCGCGCCAGCGCGAGCAGGAAGCCGACGATGGCCAGCGCGGCGAGGACGAGCCGCACTCCCGTCTCGCCCTGGCCCGCCGTGAGGATGGTGGCGAGCGCGAGGTGGCGCTCCGCCATCACGCGCGCGATCCCTGCCGCCAGCAGGCCCGTGGCGAGCAGCATGCCCACCAGCCCGACGCCGGCGGCGCGCCGCGAGGCGATGGTCAAGATCGTGGTGCGCGGCGCGTCGGCGTCGGGGCGACCGAGCGCGCGCCCGAGCACACCATACCGGAGGCCGATGACGCCGAGGGAGAGATACTGGCCGATGAAACCGAGCAGTTCGCGAAGCGGGTCCGACAAGTTCATGGGACAGCCCGTGGTGAAAGGTGGATCGGTGCGCGGGGCACCCGTCCAACCTATCCCACCGCCCGGGATTTGGAAAATCCTCGGGGGCGGCTATCCCACGCGGGCGCGCAGCGCGGCGATGATGCGCTCCGCGGAGGGCCCGAGCTGCGCGCTCACCGCTTGGACCATCGCCACGTCGGCGGCGGTATATGCGCCGGAGGCGCCGGTGGTGGCCTCGTTCTGGATGCGACGCGCCAGCTTGCGAATGGCGGCCGTATTCTCGTGGGTCTCCGCCTCGCGCGCCGACGCGGCCTCCACGCTCACCGCGTAGCGCACGAGCGTCATGGCGTCGTTCATCGAGAGCGGCAATCGGGTCTCGGCGTCGTCGGCGATCATCGTGCGCTCCTCGGGGTGGCTACTGGAAGATACCCCATCCGCCGGGCGCGCGGCGCGGCGTGGTCAGTCGGTGAGCCCGGGGCGGTCGCGGACGGTCATCATCGTGCCCTGCATGAGGGCCACCAGGGTGCCCTCGCCGGCGGCGTCTCCGTCGTGGGCGCGCAGCTCCCCCTCACACACGGTGATCGTGCGGCCGGCCCGGCGCACGCGGCCCACGGCCACGAATCGACGGCCGGCGGCGGGCGCCAGCATGTTCACCTTGAACTCCACGCTCAACACGGCGGCGCCGGGCGGCATCAGCGTGAGCGCCGCGTAGCCGCACGCCGAGTCCACCACCGACGACACCACGCCGGCGTGCAGGAATCCGTGCTGTTGCGTGAGCGCGTGGCGGAACGGCAACTCGATGGCCACCTCGCCGGGCCGCACCACCGCGAGCGAGGCGCCCAGCGTGGCCATGAAGCTCTGGCGCGCGAAGCTGTCGCGCACCCGCTGCTCGAACGCCGGATCGACGGGCTCGAACCCGGTCATGGCGCGCCCCCGCGCGCGATCACGCGGCCGGCGTGGCCGAACGCAGTTCCGACGGCGGCACGGCGCCGATGGATCGGGTGCTCCCGCCGAGCAGGCGGCGGTGGTAGTCCACCTGGCCAAGGTGGAAGGTGAGATGCGTGGCGAGATGGATGAGCATGTCGGCCGTGGACACCTGGTGGCCCGACACGCTCTGCGGGAAGGTCTGCGCGAGCTCGGGCTCGGTGAGCCGCGCCGTCACGGCGCCGATCTCGGCGCACGCCAGATCGATCTCCCGCAACAGTTCAACGCGCGGAACATCGCGCGTGGCGAACTCGGCGTCGCGATGGCGCAGGTAGCCCGTGCCGCCGAGGAGCGCGCCCACGAAGTGGCGCAGGTTGCCGGCCAGGTGGAGCGTCAGCGTTCCCGCCGAGTTCGGAATGGCGGGGGTGAGGCGCCAGATGTCGGCTTCGTCGTCGTACGCTTCGAGTTCGCGGCGCAGCCCGTGCAGATCGCGCACGAGCACGCCGCCGATCAGTTCCGCGGTGGTCATCTGTGGCTCGTCTCGTGAAAGTGGGCGGTCAATGGCGCACGGCCGAGTCGATGAACTTGGTGAGATCGGCGCGGAACCGCGTCATGGACGGCTGGTCGATGTACACCATGTGTCCGGCGGTGAACCGGCCCACCGTGATGTCGTTGCGGCGGACTTCCGGCGACACATTGAGGTGCGCCAGCGTCCATTCCACGGCGTAGTACGGCGTGGCCGCGTCGTAGTAGCCTTCGGCCACGTAGAGCTTCATCCACGGATTCTTGGCGAAGGCGCGCTCGAGGTTGGGCGTCACGCTCGCGTAGCCGTTGGTGACGGGGAAGGGCCAGCGGCCGATGCCGCCGCCGAGGATGTAGTAGAGATCGTCGATCTTGTAGTCGAGCTCGTTGGTCAGGTACGAGGTGAGCACCGGCGTGAAGGAATTGCGGATGTTGACCTCGCTCGGATCGCCCACGCCGCCGCCGCCCCGCCCACCGGTGCCGGTGAGCGCGTACGCGGTGAACCGCCCGTCCAGCCGTCCCACCACCTGATCCTGGTCGCGCATGAGTTCCTGATCGAACTCGTTGAGCGGCACGCGCAGGTCGCTGCGCGCGATCACGTCCTTGGAGAGCCCGGTGAGCCGCGCCATGTCGTCCACCACCTTCTGGCGGTCGGCGGCCGGGAGCCGCGCGCCCTGGTACAGCGCCGACGCGTACTCGCCCGACGCCCACTGCTCGGCCATCGCCGCCACGTTGGCCACCGGCATCGCCTGCAGGTCTGGCGCCAGCTTCTTGTGGTACCAGGCCGTGGCCGCGTACGTCGGGATGAAGTTCACGAACCCGATGTCGTTGCCCTTGGCCTGCGACGACGCCTCGAAGTCGAGCACGGTGCTGATGAGCACCACGCCGTTCACCACGATGCCGGCGTCGGCGAGCGTGCCCGAGAGACCCGCGGCGCGCGTGGTGCCATAGCTCTCGCCCATGAGGAACTTGGGCGAACTCCAGCGGTTGTAGCGCGTGAGATACAGGCGGACGAACTCGCCCACCGTCTGCAGATCCTCGTTGAGCCCCCAGAACTTCTCGCCCAGCTGCGGCGACGCGGCGCGGCTGTAGCCGGTGCCCACTGGATCGATGAACACCATGTCCGTCTGGTCGAGCAGCGTGTTCGGGTTGTCCTCGTACGTGTACGGCGGCGGCCCCGACTCGCCGTCCGGCGCCAGGCGCACGCGCTTGGGGCCGAAGGCGCCCAGATGCAGCCACACGCTCGACGAGCCCGGCCCGCCGTTGAAGATGAACGACAGCGGACGGGTGGACGGGTTCTGGCCGTCCTTCACGTACGCCTCGAAGAAGATCCCGCCTTCGGTGACGCCGGTGGTGGTGTTGCGAATGGGCAGCATGCCCGCGTACGCCGTGTAGGCGATGGTCTGGCCGTTCACCGTGATCGTGTGGTGCGTGACCACCGGCGGCACCTCGGTCATGGCGATCACGCGCTCGGGATTGCCCATCGCGGTGTCGCGCAACCCGGCCGCAGCCCGCGCGGCGCGTGGCCCGCCCTCGCTCTCGGCGCCGGTGCCGCGCCCGCCGCGCCCCGCGCGGCCGCCGCTCTGCGCGGCAGCAGGCTGCGGAACCGCCAACACTCCGCCCACGATCAAGGCGATCAGTGCACGACTCGCGATCCGGGGAATGCGACGGGGCGCCTCGGCGCCGCCCGCACGATGCGTTCGTGACATGCCGGGAACTCCAGTGATGATGGGACGGAAGGGGACGGTGGGGGCCGCGAGAAACGGCGTCGCATTCTCCCGGCGCGACGAAGCTATCAGCAGAACGCGCGGTCCGCTACACGGCGGGCGCCGGGCGGCGGTGGCGGGGCTTCCCGGCCGTCGTAGATTGCCCTGGAACCCCGAGGCGCGGCGCAGCGGCGCGCCAGGAGACCACACGATGGACACCGAAGCAGGGGACGAGCGGTCGGCGCCGGGCCGGCGGGACTACGTGGGCGACGGCATCGTGGTGCACTGGGATCCGGTGGTGTGCCAACATTCGGGCATCTGCGCGCGGTCGCTGGGCCGCGTGTTCCGCCCGCGATCCCGCCCGTGGGTGCACGTGCACGAGGCCGGCGCCGACGACATCGCGGCCACGATCGACCGCTGCCCGAGCGGAGCGCTGGGCTACACGCGGCTCGAGCGCGACGACGGCTGACGGTGCGACGCGGCGCGCTTACGCGCTGCCGCCCTCGAACCCCTTGACCTTGTCCAGCCGACGCACATAGCGGGCGAGTTCCTTGAATTGCGCGCCGAGGAACGCCGCCACGAGCTCCGCCGCCACTTCGGGGCCGATCACGCGGCCGCCCAGGCACAGCACGTTCATGGCGTCGTCCTCCACGCCCTGACGGGCCGCGTAGGTGTCGTGGCAGATCGCGGCCCGCACGCCGGCAAATTTGTTGGCGGCCACCGAGATGCCCACGCCGCTCCCGCAGATCAGCACGCCACGCTCGGCGCGTCCGTCGCCGATGGCCAGGGCCACGGCATGCGCGAAATCCGGGTAGTCATCCCCTGGATCGAGCCGTTGAGCCCCGCAATCGAGCAGTTCGTGCCCGCAGGCCGCGATCGCGCGCGCCACGCGCTCCTTGAGCGCGAATCCCCCGTGGTCCGTTCCGAGCGCGACGATCATGCGGTTCAATCTAAAGTTCCATGTTCGCGGAGCTAGACCTTGTCGCGCGCCGTCCTTATAGTGGAGAGGTGAAACGCACTGCCTCCGCACTCGTGGCCGCGTTCGCGCTGGCCGCGTGCGCGCAGCATCTTGCGCCCGCGCCGGGCCCGGCGCCCGATCCCGCGCCCCCGGCCGTAGGTCCGCCGGCCGCGACGCCGGCCCTCGTCCCGGGCGCAACGGCCGCTCCGCCAGCAGCGCGCACGGCTGCCGATTCCGCCGCTGCCGACTCGGCCACGGTCAGCGACAGCGAGGTGGCGACCAGCGCCTCCAAGATGTTCGGCGATTCCGCCGTCGCTCCCGCCGCCGGCCCCGCCAAGCCCACCTGGGACCTCGACGTGCGCTCGTACGAGACCCGCGATCGCGTGCAGCATTACGTGTCGATGTTCACCGGGACGGCCAGGGAGCACATCACGCAGCGTCTGGAAGACGGCACGCGGTACGAGCCGATGATCCGCGCCACGTTCCGCGCCGCCGGGATTCCGGAAGACATGTACTACCTGGGGCTCATCGAGAGCGGCTTCGACCCCAACGCGTACTCCAAGGCGGCCGCGGTGGGGATGTGGCAGTTCATGGCGTCCACGGCGCGCGGCGAAGGGCTCCGCGTGGACTGGTGGATTGACGAGCGGCGCGATCCCGTGAAGTCGACGGCCGCCGCGGCGCACTTTCTCAAGGAGCTGAACGACCAGTTCGGTTCCTTCTATCTGGCCGCGGCCGCGTACGACGGCGGGCCGGGACGCATCTCGCGCGGCCTGGCCCGCTACGCCGACGACTTCCAGGACACCACGGGCAACGATCTGTATTTCCAGTTGGCCGACAAGGACTACCTGCGCCGCGAGACGCGCGAGTACGTGCCCCAACTGATCGCCGCCGCCCTCGTGGCCAAGGATCCGCGCCGCTACGGCATGGACATCAAGCCCGAGTCGGCCTTCGTCTACGACTCGGTGCGCGTGCCGCCGCTCACGCCCCTGGCGGCGATCGCCAGGGCCAGCGGCACCACCGTGGCCGTGGTACAGTCGCTGAATCCGCAGGTCCTGCGGGGGATGGCCCCACCGGACGATTCGCTGGAGGTGCGCATTCCGCTGGGGTCGCGCGCCGCATTCGACAGCCTGTTCTCCGCACTCCCCCGATCGGACCGCGTGGGCGCGGAGTACGTGCGCTCCAAGTCGGGTCAGTATTTCGAGACCATTGCCCGCAAGCACGACCTCACGGCGCGCGACCTGGCCGAGTTCAATCCGCGCGTGAAGCACTACCGCAGCGGGCACCTGGTGCCGGGCCAGGAGGTGCTGGTGCCCACCAGGGTCGTGGTGGCGGCCGCGCGCTCCATTCCGGATCCGTCCATCGAGCGCTACTCCACGGCCGGCGGCCGATACGTGGTGCGCAAGGGCGACACGCTGGGGCGGCTGGCCCTGCACTACCACACCACGGTCAGGCATCTGATGGAACTCAACGGCCTGCATCGCCCCGTGATCCTCATCGGGCAGACCCTGATCGTGTCGGGCACCGCGCGGCGGGCCGCCGCGCATCCGGCGGCGAAGAAGAAACCCGCGAAGGCCAAACGCCGGTAGCGCCGCGGCGGCGCCCCGGCACCGGTCAGTCGATGACGCCGGGGCCCTTGTAGCCCTTCATCAGGATGCGGTCGTACCCGTTGGTCGGGTTGCGGCCCTCGGCGGTGGCCGTGCGGACCGCCACCTCGCCACGGTTGTAGACCAGAAGGGCGAGGTCGATCTTGCCGCTGTACTGCTCGACGAGCGTGTGGAGATACCGGAACCCGATGTGCAGGTTGAGCTCCGGGTCCAGCAGCTGGTCGGCCCGCACGCCCTTCTGATAGAAGCGCGCCGTGGCGGGCATGAGCTGCGTAAGGCCCACGGCCCCCGCCTGGCTCACGGCCTTGGGGTTGAAGTCGCTCTCGAGATTCACCAGCCGGAAGGCCAGCTCCGGGTCGATGCCCTCGGCCAGCGCCACGTCGTAGATCTTGGCCGTGAGATCGGCCGAGACACCGTAGCGCCCGGAATAGGTGATGATCTCGTTTGCGCGGTCGAGCCGTTGCTGGAGGTAGTTCAACTGGCCCTGGGTGCTGGCGAGCTGACCCCGGAGGGACGCGGTCTCGCTGAGCGGGGCCGAAGACCGCTCGTGCCGCACCACGGCGGCCTGCGCCAGGTCGGTGGACGGAGACGGATAGAGCACCAGGATGATTGCCGCGGCAGCTCCAGCGCCAGCAATCGCGAGCAAACGTTTCATCCGACGGCGGCGTCGGATGGCGTCTCCCCGGTGCACGTACGTGCCAGTTAGATCGCGCATAAAGTCTTTGATTGCAGGAACTTAGGTTCTTCTGGCGATCCTGCCGCCTTCCTGACTATAAACGACTTGGGCCCCGGCATCAACCTCTGGACCAGTCCCCTCTTTGTCCACCTGTTTTTTCCTGGAGGGCGACCTCGCCGATGGTCATCGTCCGGTCAATGGCCTTGGCCATGTCGTATACCGTGATCAGCGAAATGCTGACAGCGACGATGGCCTCCATTTCTACCCCCGTGCGGCCCGTGGTTCGCGCGGTGGCTTCGGCGCGAATGCCCGGCAGGGAGGGGTCGGCCGTGAGGCTCACCTGCACGTCGTCCAGGGGCAGGGGGTGGCAGAGGGGGATCAGGTCGGCGGTGCGTTTGGCGGCCATGATGCCAGCCACGCGGGCCACGCCGAGGACGTCCCCTTTCTTGAGGGACTGGGCCTGGATGGCGGCCAGGGTGGCCGGTTGCATCCGGATGCTCCCGGAGGCGCGGGCGGCGCGGGCGGTGACGGGCTTGGCGGATACGTCCACCATGCGCGCGTCGCCGTCGGGCCCCACGTGCGACAGTCGCTCGGTCATCGGAGTACGGCCTCCAGTTCACGCAGAAGCGTGAAGGTGACGAGTTGGGGATTGGCGTTGCCGGCGGTGAGTTCCTTGGCGCGTTCCACGGCCTGCACGGCGAGCGCCGCGCCGAGCGCGGCGGACTCATCGGAGCGCGCCGACGCCTGGTGCGAGCGGTCGTGCAGGAGGGTGGTGAGGGCGTCGAGGGCGTCGGCGAACTCGCCGCGAGCCTTGGTGCTGCCCTGGATGAATGCCACCCGCATGCGGTCGGCGCGGTCGCCGCGCGTGGCGGCATCGAGCAGGCGGCGGGCGCGGGCCAGCGCGTCGCCCAACGCCGATTGGGCGAGCAGCGCTCCGGGCGCGCCGTGGGCAATGCGCAGGCGGTCGTCGCGCTCGGCGGGGAGCGAGAGCGACTGGAGGTGCTGGGCCACGCGTGGATCGCCCAGGAACTGGTCCATGTCCCGGTCGCTGAGCCGGGGCACGCGGAGCGCGATGACGCGCGAGCGAACGGTGGGGAGGAGCGCGCCGGGCTCGCTCGTGGTGAGGATGATGTTCGTGTTGGCGGGCGGCTCCTCGAGGAGCTTGAGGAAGGCATTGGCCGCCTGGTCGGCGCCTTCCTGCGACACCATGCGCTCGGCGTCGCCGATGATGAACACCTTGCGGGCCGCCATCGCCGGCGCGAGCGCGGCGGCCTGCACGAGGGTGCGCACCGTGGCCACGTGGATTCCCTCGCTGCCGCTCGGGGCGGCGTACAGGCCGCCGGCGGCCACGCGCTCGGCGATCGCGTCGGCGTAGTCGGCATTCACGTCATCGGACGAGGCGCCGCCGTCCTTGAGGCGCGGGCGGGGGAAGACCCAGTGGAGGTCGGGGTGCGCCACCGCGAGCGCGTAGCGGCAGTGCTGGCATTGGCCGCAGGGGCGCTCCGCGGTGGCCGAGCACAGGAGGCCCTGGCCCAGCCAGAGGGCCAGGCGCTGCTTGCCCACGCCGGCCGGTCCGTGGAGCAGGAGGCTGCCGGGAAGCGCGCCGCGGCGGAGCGCGGCGTCGAGCCGGTGGCGGAGGGCGGCGTGGCCGAAGAGCGGAACGATGGACACGCCGGGAAGATACCGCGGCGGGGGCGGTGTGGGATGAGGTGGCGCGGCGGCCGATCGGCGGGTGTTGGGGTATGGATGAACGCGCCCGGCCCCGCCGCTCTTTACAATGCAAAGTACTTGCCAACCCTGCCCGCCGACGCCATGATACACCGTATGCCAACCTCGGCGCCCCCGCAGCGGCCAGCCGTGCCGCCGCCCGACGTCCATCGGCGGGCGATGGACAACCTGCGGTTCATCCGCGAGACGATGGAGCGCGCGGCCACGTTCACGGCCGTGTCCGGCTGGGGGGAGGTCATCATCGGCGTGAGCGCGGTGGTGGCGGCGGTGGTGGCGGCGGGCCAGCCCACGCCGCAGCGGTGGGTGGGGATCTGGATGGCGGAGGCGGCGGTGGCGGGCGGCATCTCGGCGTGGGCCACGTCGCGCAAGGCGCGTTCGGCCAACGTGCCGCTGCTGTCGGGGCCGGGGCAGAAGCTGGTGCTGGCGTTCGCGCCGGCGATGCTCGTGGGGGCGGCGCTCACCGTGGCGTGCGTGCTGCGCGGCATGGAGGGGTTGCTGCCCGCCGTCTGGATGTTGCTGTATGGCGCGGGGGTGATCGCGGCGGGTGCGTACTCGGTGCGCATCGTGCCGGTGATGGGGGCGGCATTCATCGGCGTGGGCACGGTGGCGCTGTTCGCGCCGCCGTCGTGGGGAACCGGGCTCCTGATCGCGGGGTTCGGCGGGCTCCACATCGTTTTCGGTTCTCTGATTGCGCGGAGGCACGGTGGCTAAGCACAGCGCGGTTCCCAAGGAAGACGCCGAGCGCGGGCGGGGCGGACGCCGCGCCCAGCCCGGATTGAGCGCCGTGCGCGGCAAGGCGCGCGACGAGCCGGGGAGCGCGCTGGAGCTCGATCGGCTGATCCACGAGCGGATGCGGCTGGGCATCGTGAGCGCGCTGGCGGTGAACGAGCGGTTGAGCTTCAACGATCTCAAGGCGCTGCTGGAAACCACCGACGGCAACCTGAGCGTGCACGCGCGCCGTCTGGAAGAGGCCGGCTACGTGACGTGCACCAAGGCATTCGAAGGCCGCATTCCCAAGACGCACTATGCGCTCACGACGGCGGGGCGCCGCGCGCTCGAGCGCTATCTGGGACACATGGAGGCCCTGATCCGGGCCACCCGCGAGGGCTGAGCGCATGTCTGCGATGCAATCCGGCGAGGACGGTTCGGCGATGCCGGCGCCGCTGCACGTGGCGATCATCATGGACGGGAACGGCCGATGGGCCACGTCGCGGGGGCTGCCGCGCACCGCGGGCCACCGGGCGGGAGTGCGCACGGCGCGATCCATCGTGGAAACGGCGCGCCGCGCCGGCGTGGGCACGCTCACGCTGTACGCCTTCTCGGCCGACAACTGGGGGCGTCCGCGCGGCGAGGTCACGGCGCTGTTGCGGTTGTTCAGGCGCACGCTGCTGAGCGAGTCTCGGCGCTGCCTGGAGAACGGGGTGCGGTTGTCGGTGATCGGCCGGCGCGACCGGCTGCCGGCGCTGCTGCGCGACACGATCGACGAGGCGGAGGCGATGACGGCCCCGTGCGGAGCGATGCAGCTGCGCGTGGCGGTGGATTACTCGGCGCGCGACGCGATCCTGCGCGCCGCGGCCATGGCCGGCGACGCCCCGGTGAGTCGCGAGCGGTTTGCGGAGCTGCTGGCGCAGGTGGATCACGCCGGCGGCGGGGCGCCCGACGTGGATCTGCTGATCCGCACGGGCGGCGAGCAGCGATTGAGCGATTTCCTGCTCTGGGAGTGCGCCTACGCCGAGCTCGCGTTCACGCGCCGCATGTGGCCCGACTTCACGGGCGATCAGTTCCTGGAGATGCTGGCCGACTTCGAGCGGCGCGAGCGCCGGTTCGGCGGCGTGCCCGAGCAGGCGGCCAGCTGACCGGCGCGGGCTAGGAGTGCGTCTCGAGCCCCGACACCACGCGCACGGTGTCGCGGGCGATGAGCAGTTCCTCGTCGGTGGGGATCACCCACACCTCGACGCGTGAATCGGGCGCGCTGATGCGCCCTTCGGCGCCGTGGACGGTGGCCGCGTTGCGGTCGGCGTCGAGCACCACGCCGAGCCAGGCCAGCCCATCGCAGATCTGGGCGCGCACCGTGGCCGCGTTCTCGCCGATGCCGCCGGCGAACACGATGGCCTCGGCGCCGCCCAGCGCGGCGAGGTAGGCGCCGATGTATTTGCGCACGCGATAGCAGAACAGATCGATGGCCAGCTTGGCCCGGCGGTCGTCGTGCTCGCTGGCTTCGGCCAGCAGTTCGCGCATGTCGTTGGTGAGTCCGGAAATGCCCAGCAATCCCGACTGCTTGTTGAGCAGCCCTTCGACCTCGCTGAGGGTGAGCCCTTCCTTGCCGGCGATGTAATCGAGGATCGCGGGATCGAGGTCGCCGGAGCGGGTGCCCATCATGAGCCCCTCGAGCGGCGTGAACCCCATCGAGGTATCGATCGAGTCGCCGGCGTTGATGGCACACGCCGAGCAGCCGTTGCCCAGGTGGAGGGCGATGATCCTGGTCTGCTCGCGGGTGCGCCCGGTGAGCTGGCGGTAACGCCACGACACGTAGCGGTACGACGTGCCGTGAAAGCCGTACCGGCGCACGCGGTGGCGGCGGTAGAGCTGGTACGGAATGGCGTACAGGTGCGCGCGCTCGGGGAGGGTGTGATGGAACGCGGTGTCGAACACGGCCACCTGCGGAATCCCCGCGCCGAGCACGGCGCGGGCCGCGGCGATGCCTTTGAGGTTGCTGGGATTGTGCAGCGGCGCGAGGTCGATCGTGTCCTCGATGGCGCGCTGCACCTCGTCGTCGATGCGCACCGACAGCCGGAAGCGCTCGCCGCCGTGGGCCACGCGGTGGCCCACCGCTTCGATGGACGCCACGGTGTCGATGTCCACGCCCGAGTCGGGGCCGGCCATCCAGTTGATCAGGAAGTCGAGCACCGCGCGGTGGTCGCGGGCCGCGACCGTGCCGCGCACGGGCGGCCGGCCGGGCACGGTGAGCGTGTAGACCGCCTCGCCGCCGATGTGCTCCACGCTGCCGCGGGCCAGCTTCTCGTCGCGGTTGTCGCGCATGCGCTCGGCGTCGGTGCGCACGAGTTGGAACTTGAGCGTGGCCGACCCGGAGTTGAGCACGAGCACGTTCATGGGTGCGTCCCGGTCAGATGACGAGGCCGACGCGCGCCGCCGCGGCGCGCGCGTTGGAGAGCGCCGTCTCCGGCGTGGGCCCGGTGGCGGACAGATGGCCCATCTTGCGGCCGGGTCGCGCGGTCTTCTTGCCGTAGAGGTGCAGGCGTACACCGGGCAGCTCCAGCGCCGGCGTGAAGTCCGGCGGCTGGCCGCCCTGCCACAGGTCGCCGAACAGATTCACGATCGCCGCCGGTTCCACGATGCGCACGTCGCCCAGGGGCAGATCGCACACGGCGCGCACGAGCTGCTCGAACTGGCTGGTGGGGCACGCGCGCTCGCTGGCGTGATACGAGTTGTGCGGACGCGGCGCCAGCTCGTTGACCAGGAGCTGGCCGTTGCCGGTGACGAACAGTTCCACCGCGAGCAGGCCCTCGATGTTCATGGCGCGGGCGATGCCGAGCGCGATGTCCTGGGCGCGCGCCGCGAGATCGCCGGGGATCGGCGCCGGCAGCACCGACCAGGCGAGCACCTGATTGGTGTGGTGATTGAGGGCGGGCGGATACGCCACCGTCTGGCCCGACGGGCGCCGTGCCACCAGCACCGAGATCTCCATGGCCAGGTCGAGCGCGCGCTCGGCCACCGCGTGGCGTTCCCCGAGGGCGCGCCACGCATCGGCGCAGGCCTCCACGGCGTGCACGCGCACCTGGCTGCGGCCGTCGTAGCCGCCGTGGCACGACTTCACGAAGCAGGGCCCGAGGTCGCGGATGGCCTGTTCCATGTCGGCCGGCGAGCGCACGTCGCGGTAGTCGCCCACGGGGAACCCGTGCTCGGTGAGCCAGGCCTTCTGCCGGCCGCGGTGCTGGATGTGGGCGATGATCGCGGGCGCCGGGCGCACGGGCGCAAAGTGCAGCGCGGCTTCGAGGCCGGCGGCGCCGATCTGCTCGATCTCGAGCGTGACCACCTGGCAGCCGCGGGCCAGTTCCGCGGCCGCGGCGGCGTCGTCGAACGCCGCCGTGATGAGGCGATCGACCACGGGGCGGGCGGGGCACTCGGGATCGGGATCGAGCGCCTGGACGGAGAACCCCATGGTGCGCGCGGCCTGCGCCGTCATGCGGCCCAACTGCCCGCCGCCGAGAATGCCGATGGTGGCGCCGGGGCGAATGACGGTCATTTACCGAGGTGGGCTCGGAGGTCGGTGTCGAGCAGGACGTCGGCGGTGCGGCGTTCGCGCCAGGCGCGCAGACGGTTGCGCACGTCGGGGCGGTTCTGCGAGACGATCGCGGCGGCGAGGAGGGCGGCGTTCACGGCCCCCGGTTCGCCGATAGCGAGCGTGCCCACGGGTACGCCCTTGGGCATCTGCACGATGGAGAGCAGCGCGTCGAGTCCGTTGAGCGTGGTGGCGGGAATGGGCACGCCGAGCACGGGGAGGATGGTCTTGCTGGCCACCATGCCCGGCAGGTGCGCGGCGCCGCCGGCGGCGGCGATGATGACCTCGAGCCCGCGCGCTTCGGCGCCGGCGGCGTACTCGAACATCCAGTCCGGGGTGCGATGGGCGGACACCACGCGCACCTCGTGGGGAATTCCGAGCGCGGCGAGCGTCTCGGCGGCGGCTCGCATGTGCACGAGGTCGGACTTGCTGCCCATGATGACGCCCACCCACGGCGCCGGGGCGCGAGGGGTGGTGGAGCGGGGCGCGCGCGCAGGGGGCATGACGGGGACCCGAGTTGAGTGGGTGCACGGAGGGTGCGCGCGGAAATATAGGCCAGGCGGCGGGGATGCTCCACCGTGGAGCGGGGCTTTCGTGGGAGGGCGGGGCGGCCTATTGTTTCGGCAACGGAACCGTTGATGCGTCTGCCGGCCCCTCCGACGTGATGCCGTTCGCAACGCCGTGAGCCCGATGTCCTTGATCCCACCCACCAACGAGGGCCCGCCGCCCTCCCCTGCATCCGCCCCTCCGGCCCGGGTCCACCTGCCCGAGGCGGAGCTGGCGTCCACGCCGCTCGACCGCGCGCAGATGCTGGCCGAGGTGATGGACTATGTGATCAAGGTCTCCAAGCCCACGCCGCTGGTGCTGCCGCGGCCGCGGGTATGGATTCCGCTGTTGACCCTGGCCTCGTTCATCTTTGCCCTGTATTCGTGGGCGGTGAAGCCGGCGTGGATCTGGGGGCCGCAGGTGGATCCCGACGTGGTGGCGGCCACGCACGACCCGGACATGCGGTTCGCGATGTTCCTGCTGGCGCAGCAGATCCTGAAGTATCGGGAGGAGTTCGGGGTCGTGCCGGCGACGCTGTCACAGGTGGGCGCGAGGATGGACAGTGTGAAATACGTTCCGCTCACCGACACGTCGTTCAGCCTGCGGTACGAGTCGGACCACCCGATCATCTACTACTCCACCGGGTCCACGGACGAGTTCCTGCGGAACGCGCTGGATGTGGTGAGGTCGTCTACGCCCTCGAAGACGCCATGAGGCGCCGGCGCGGGGGGTTCACGCTCATCGAACTGCTGGCGTCGATGACGATCATCGCGATCCTGGCCGGGATCATGATTCCGAAGACGGGAGATTTCATCAATCAGGCCAAGGCGACGGCGGCCGTTAGCGACATCCAATACGTGCAACAGGCGGTGAACAGCTACCTGGCGGCGGCTCCCACCGACTCCACGAGCCTGCCGCCCACAGCGGCGATGGGGCAGGTGCCGGATGCCTTCAGACCCGACTTGGGGGCCAATTACTCATTCATCAAGGGCGACTACACGCTCCAGTACAACAACTGGACGTTCTATCAGAGCGTTGGCGGCCAGACGACATCGCAGACAATCATCGGGATCACGATGCAGACCAAAAACGCGCGGTTGGGCGCGCTCGTGATGGAGAAATTGCCGCTACCGCACTTCCAGTGGGGGCAGAACGACACGCAGGACTACACGTTCATCGTGTACGGCCTGCAATAGGCCGCCGGCCGGCCGGGCCGAACGCGAACGGGGCCGCTCGTGTGAGCGGCCCCGTTCGCCAAAGATCAGGCTCCCCAGGTAGGACTTGAACCTACGACCCTCCGATTAACAGTCGGATGCTCTGACCAACTGAGCTACTGGGGAATGGTCGATGAAAGCTATTCGGCGGGGCGATGAAGTCAACGGAATCGCCGCTCAGCCGGCCACTTCCCGAGGGGCGCCATGCAGCGCCCGGTATTCGGGAAACTCGTGGAGCACGGTGCGCAGCCAGCGCCCGGTGTGCGAGGTGGGATGCCGCGCCACGTCTTCGGGGCGGCCCATGATCACCACCTCGCCGCCCGCGTCGCCGGCCTCGGGGCCCAGATCGATCACCCAGTCGGCCAGCTTGATCACGTCCAGGTTGTGTTCCACGAGCACGAGGGTGTGGCCGGCGTCCACCAGACGGTCGAACACCTGGGCGAGCTTGCGGATGTCTTCCAGGTGGAGCCCGGTAGTGGGCTCGTCCATGATGTAGAGCTTGCGCCCCGTGGTGCGGCCGGCGGTGGCCAGTTCACGCGCCACCTTGAGCCGCTGCGCCTCGCCGCCCGACAGCGTGGTGGCGGGCTGCCCCAACTGCAGGTAACCCAGGCCCACCTGCTGCAACTGCCAGAGCGCCTGGCCCAGCTTCTCCTCGCGCGGGAAGGCGCGGATGGCCTCGTCCACGGTGAGGCGGAGGGTCTCGTGGATGTTGCGGCCGTTCACGCGCACGTCGAGCACGTCGGCCTTGAACCGCTTGCCGCCGCACTCGTCGCACGGCACGAAGACGTCGGCCATGAACACCATCTCCACTTCGATGTAGCCGGCGCCCTCGCAGGTGGGACAGCGGCCGCCGGCCACGTTGAAGCTGAACGTGCCGGCCGTGTAGCGCCGTTCGTGGGCGAGCGGCGTGGCGGCGAACAGGCGCCGGATCTCGTCGAACGCCTTCACGTAGGTGACGGGGTTGGAGCGCGGCGACTTGCCGATGGGGCTCTGGTCGATGCTCACCACGTCGTCCACGGCTTCGGCGCCCGACAGGTGATCGTAGCTGCCCACGCGCTCCCCCAGGTGCTGCTTGGCCGACGTCTCGCCGCGAAGCGCGGTTTCGAGCGCGCGCATGAGCACGTCGTGCACGAGGGTGCTCTTGCCCGAGCCCGACACGCCGGTGATGACGGTGACGGCCCCCACGGGGATCTTGACGTCGATGCCCTTGAGGTTGTGCTCGCGGGCGCCGGTGAGCGTGATCCAGCGCGGGCCGGCGCGCCGGCGCTTGGCGGGCACGGGCACCTCGCGCTCGCCGGTGAGGTACTGGCCGGTGAGTGGGCTCGACCCGGCGCGCGAGAGCGGACCCGCGAACACGAGCTCGCCGCCCTTGTCGCCGCTGCCCGGCCCGAGCTCCACCATGAAGTCGGCGGCGCGGATGGCTTCCAGGTCGTGCTCCACCACGAGCACGGTGTTGCCCGTGTCGCGCAGGCGCTGGAGCAGGCGCAGCAGGCGGTCCATGTCGCGCGGATGGAGCCCGATGGACGGCTCGTCGAGCACGTAGAGCGTGTCCACGAGGCGGGAGCCCAGGGAGTTGGCGAGGCCGATGCGCTGGGCTTCGCCGCCGCTGAGCGTGCGCGTGGCACGGTGGAGCGTGAGGTAGCCCAGCCCCACGTCGGCCAGGAACTGGACGCGGCTGCGCGCTTCGTGCAGCACGTGCGCCGCCACCTGGCGCTCGAACTCGGAGAGGACCAGGGCGTCCATCCACCGGAGCAGGGCGTCCACGGGCAGGGCGCTCACCTCGGCGATGGTGCGGCCGCCCACCTGCACGTTCAGCGCTTCGGGCTGCAGCTTGGCGCCGCCGCAGGCGCCGCAGGTCTGCGCCGTCTGGTACTGGCGCAGGAACACGCGGATGTACTGCTTGTAGCGCTTCTCTTCCAGATCCTTGAGAAACGGGAGCATGCCCTTGTAGCCCTTGGCGCGGGCGTGGAGCAGGGCGTGCCGGGCCTTTGCCGAGAGGTCGCGCCACGCCGCGTCCATCGGGATCTGCTCGCGCCGGGCGAACTCGGCCAGGGCGCGGCGCTTGTTGTCGTAGCGCGGTTTGGTCCAGGGGTCGAGCGCGCCGTCGCGCAGCGACCGCTCGGGATGCGGCACGATGAGCGCCTCGTCGTACTCGAGCACGGCGCCGAAGCCGTTGCAGGTGGCGCAGGCGCCGCGGGGGCTGTTGAACGAGAACAGCTGCGGCGTGGGCGCCGGCGCGGGCGTGCCGTCGTTGGGGCACTCGAACCGTTCGGTGAACCGCAGCCGGTGCGGCGTGCCGGCCGGCGGCGCGTCGGCCAGTAGGATGACGCAGTCGCCCTCGCCCTCGGCGAATGCGGTGCCGATGGCTTCGGCCAGCCGGCCGCGCACCTCGGGGCCCGCCGCGAGCCGGTCCACCAGGACCAGCAGTTCCTTGGCGAACGTGACGTCCACGGGCGCGGTGAGCAAATCGTCCAGGTGCGTGATGGCGCCGTCCAGACTCACGCGCAGGAAGCCCTGGGCGCGCAGGTTCTCCACCACCACGTCGTGGGTGACCTCCTCGGACATGCGGAGGGGATACGCGACGGCGAATCGCGTGCCCGCGGGGAGCGCGAGCACGGCGTCGGTGGCCGACTGCACCGTGTCGGGCCGCATCTCGCGCCCGCACTTGGGGCAGATGGTGTGCCCCACGCGGGCCCAGAGCAGGCGCAGGTAGTCGTAGATCTCGGTGGCCGTGCCCACCGTCGAGCGCGACGTCTTGGTGGGATTGCGTTGCTCGATGGCCACGGCGGGCGAGAGCCCGTCGATGGCGTCCACATCGGGCTTCTCCATGCGCTCGAGGAACTGCCGGGCGTACGCCGACAGCGACTCCACGTAGCGGCGCTGCCCCTCGGCGTAGATCGTGTCGAAGGCGAGCGACGACTTGCCCGATCCGGACGGCCCGGTGACCACCGTGATGGCGCGGCGCGGGATCTCGAGATCGAATCCCTTGAGGTTGTGCTGGCGGGCCCCGCGGATCACGATCGCTTCTTTCATGCGGGGGGGAATCTAGCGTTGACCGCCCGCGGGCGAACGGGCTAGCATTCGCCGCATGACGGACGCCGCCGCATATCACGACGAAGACGCGCTGGGCAAGTCGTACGACTGGCGGTTGATGCGGCGGCTGCTGGGCTACGTGCGGCCGTACGGATGGTTGGTGGCGGCGTCGCTGGTGCTGCTCATGCTCGACGGCCTGCTGCAGCTGGTGGGGCCGCTGCTCACGCAGCGCGTGATCGACGTGGCGCTGCCCAACCACGACGCGGCGATGGCCACCCGGGCCGCCGTCCTGTTTGCGGCGTCGCTGGGGGCGGCGTTCCTGGCCCAGTTCGGCGACACGATGTTCACCAGCCTGCTGGGCCAGCGCGTGATGCGCGACCTGCGGGACGACCTGTTCGCGCACCTGCAGCGGCTTCCCATCCGATTCTTTGACCGCACCCCCGTGGGCCGTCTGGTCACGCGGACCACGGCCGACGTGGAGTCGCTCAACGAGCTGTTCACGGCCGGGGTGGTGGCGGGGCTGGGGGATCTGTTCACGCTCGCCGCGATCGGCGTGATGATGATCATCACCGATTGGCGGCTGGCGCTGGCCGCGTTCGGGGTGATCCCGTTCGTCTATCTCACGTCGCATCTCTTCCAGCGCGCGGTGCGCACGTCGTACCGCGACATCCGGACGCGACTGGCCCGGATCAATGCGTTCCTGCAGGAGCGCATCACCGGGATGCGGATCCTGCAATTGTTCGGCATGGAGCGGCCGGACGCCGCGGAGTTCGAGCGGCTCAACGCGCGGCACCTGGACGCGCACCTGCGGTCGATCGTGTACTACGCCGTGTACTTTCCGGCCATCGAAGTGCTCACCACGGTGGCCCTGGCCAGCCTGATCGTGGCGAGCGCGCACCGCGTGCAGTTCGGCGTGCTCACCGTGGGCACCGTGGCCGCGTTCCTGCAGCTGGTGCGGCGGTTCTTCCAGCCGCTGCAGGATCTCTCGGACAAGTTCAACACGTTGCAGCAGGCGATGGCGGCTTCGGAGCGGATCTTCGACCTGCTCGACGAGCCCGAAGCGCTCGGCGGCGCGGGCGGCGAGGCCGCGCCCACGCTCGAGGGCGCGCGGTCGGCGACGATCGCGTTCGAGGACGTCTGGTTCTCGTACGATGCGCCGGGCACGCCGGAATCCGAGCTGCGCTGGGTGCTCAAGGGCGTGAGCTTCGAGGCGCGTCCGGGCCAGACCCTGGCGCTGGTGGGCCACACCGGCGCCGGCAAGACTACGATCGTGAACCTGCTGCTGCGCTACTACGAGCCGCAGCGCGGACGCATCACCGTGAACGGCGTGGACACGCGGCGCATCCCGACCGACACGCTGCGGTCGCTGATCGGCTACGTGCAGCAGGACATCTTCCTGTTCGCCGGCGACGTGGCCGGCAACATCCGGCTGTCGTCGCGGCTCTCCGATGCCGAGGTGGCGCGGGCGGCGGCGCGCGTGGGCGCCGACCGGATCATCCGCCGGTTCCCCGACGGCTACGCGCATCCGCTGGGCGAGCGGGGCGGGTCGGTGAGCGTGGGCGAGCGGCAGCTCCTGTCGTTCGCGCGGGCGATCGCCGCCGATCCCGCGGTGCTCGTGCTCGACGAGGCGACGAGCGCCGTGGACAGCGAGATCGAGGCCGACATCCAGCGCGCGCTGGCCGAGCTGATGGCCGGCCGCACCACGATCGCGATCGCCCACCGGCTGAGCACGATCGTGGACGCGGACGAGATCCTGGTGTTGCACCACGGCCAGGTGGTGGAGCGGGGCGCGCACCGCGCGCTGATGGCGCGCCGGGGCTTGTACGAGCGATTGTATCGGCTTCAGGCCGGCGGCGGTGACCCAGCGCACGGCGGCTCCGAGCGCTTGCCAGCTTCGGGGGTGTTGGGGTAGTTTCTGCCCAACGCCGTATGCCGCGCGGCGCGCCTTCCGGGCGCGCCGCGTTCCGTCCTTTTCGACCGTCGCACCGAGTCCTCATGCCGGTCATACAGGTTCACGACGTACAGCATCCGCTCAAGCGCGGACAGACGCGGCTGGGCAGCGGCCCTGACGCGGACGTCCGCGTCAGCGACGACGCGTCGCTGGGCGTGCAGGCGGTGCTGGACCTCGGGGCCGACGACCAGGCGATCATCCGGCGCGCCGGCGGCGGCAGCGCCGTGAAGGTGAACGGCGTGGCGCTGGGGGCCGAACCCACGCCTCTCATGCACGGCGACAAGGTGGAGATCGCCGGCGTGGAACTGCAGTACTCCGAGGACAGGAAGGCGGGCGCCACCCAGTACGTCTCGGCGGCGGAGATCGCCGAGATCGCCGCCGCCAAGCGCGCCGGTCCGGCACGCGCCACCGCCGCCACGGGCGGCCGTCTGGTGTCGCTGGTGGACGGCAAGGAATACGCGATCGCCGATAGCGGCATCACGATGGGGCGCGACGCCGGCAACGACGTGGTGGTGGCGCAGAGCGAGGTGTCGCGGGTGCATGCCCGCCTCGGTCCCGGCGAGACCGGCTACGTGCTCACGGATCAGAGCACCAACGGCGTGTTCGTGAATGGCGAGCGCGTGTCGGGCACCAAGCTGCTCTCGCGCGCCGACGTGATCCGGGTGGGAAGCGAGGAGTTCCGTTTCTATGCCGACGTGGCGCCGATCGCCCGTTCGGTCGCCGCCCCTGCCGCTCCCACCGCGCCGCCGCCCGTCGCGCCCACGCCCGCTCCGCCGGCGCCTGCGCCGGTCGCTTCGCGTCCCGCGCCGGCGCCCCTGTCGCAGGAGCCCACCACGCTGCCCACGCCGGCGCCCACCGCGGCGCCGGCGCCGGTGCTCCGCCCGGTGCTGGCCGTGCTCGAGATGGCCAACGAGGGACCCGGCAAGGGCCAGACGTTCGACGTGCGCGCCTCGCTCACCCATGTGGGACGCGGCCCGCACAACGACATCGTGCTGGCCGACGAGAGTGTGAGCGACTCGCACGCCAAGCTGCAGTTGCGCGACGACGGGTGGTACGTGGTGGACGCCGGTTCGACCAATGGGACGTACGTGGGCGGCACCCGCGTGGAAGGGGAGCGCCGGCTCGATGGCGCGCCCGACCTGCGGTTTGGCGGCATCAAGATGCGGTTCCGTCCGGTGGCCCAGCCCTCGGACGCCGGCAAGGGCACGCGGCGCATCGCCACGCGGCCGTCCGATCGCGCGTCGGTCGCGCCCGCCGCCACGAAGCGCGGCGTCCCGATGTGGGTGTGGATCCTTCTCGCGCTGGTCGTCGTGGGCGGCGCCGTCCTCTACCGACTGAAGGGGTGATGGTCAGGCTGCTGCACGCCGCGCGGACGGATGTGGGCATGATCCGGTCCGGCAACGAGGACAGCTACGCCGTGGACATGAGCGACACGCGCGGCGTGTTCATGGTGGCCGACGGCATGGGCGGGCACGCCGCCGGCGAAGTGGCCAGCGAGATGGCGGTGCAGATCGTGGTGCGCGAGTTGGGGGCGGTGCAGGATCTCCAGTCCTCCGAGTCGCCGCGGCGCGTGGGGCAGGCGCTCCAGCACGCCAATCGCGCCATCCACGACCGCACGCTCACCGAGGTGGACAAGCAGGGCATGGGCACCACGGCCTCGGTGCTCCTCCTGTCCGGCTCCCGGTACATGATCGGCCAGGTGGGCGATTCCCGCGTCTACCTGCTGCGCGACGGCGCCCTCATCCAGCTCACCAAGGACCACTCGTACGTGCAGGAGCAGGTGGACCTGGGCAACCTGACGCCGGAGCAGGCCCGCTACCATCCCTACAGCAACGTCATCACCCGCTGTGTGGGGGCGAGCCCGGACGTGGAGGCCGACGTCTACGTGGGCGACGCGCACGTGGGCGATGTGTTTCTCGTGGCCAGCGACGGACTCACCGGCATGGTGGACGACCGGCGGCTGCAGCAGCTGCTGATGGCGCGCACGGTGCCCGAGCGCAAGGTGCATGCGCTGATTGCCGAGGCGAACGGCCGCGGCGGGCTGGACAACATCACCGCGATCGTGGTCCAGGTGGAATCGACCGAGGACACGCGCGCCGAGACCACCACCGGCGAGATGACGGCGGCGTCGGACGCGCATGTCTGACGCGGAGACGGTCGCCTCGGTGGCCGAGCTGTATCTGGGGAACATCCTGTACGCGCTGGAACTCTCGGCGATGAGCCTCGAGGAGCAGGGCAAGCCCGAGGACGCGGCGTTTTATCGCGGCATCGCGAGGAAGCTGGCGGAAGCGCGAGGTAGGGCGGTAGGACGGTAGGGGAGCAGGACGGATGACTGCGGGACGCCGTTTACCAACGACCGTCCTACGGGTCCTACCGTCCTACCGCGTCAAGAGGCGGTTCCCGCTCTCCACCATCGCCCGCACCTCGTCCCCCGAGCGCCTCAGCAGCCCCAGCAATGGCTCCGGCGCGATCGCCGCGCGATTGGCCGTGAACACACGCAGCCACCGCGCCGACCGGTAGAGCTCCTCGCTGAGCTTGGGCAGATCGATGGCGCCCGCCCAGCCCTGCGCAGTGAGGCGGCGCACCGACCCATCGCGGCGCAGCACGGGGATGTCGAGTCCCAGCATCTGCGTCTTCACGGGATAGTCCAGCAGCAACTCGCCGGGGGCGAGGCCGAGTTCGCGCGCCAGCGCCGCCTCCACGCGGGCTACGAGCGCGGGGTCCTCGGCAATCCACTCGCATTCGTCGCCGGAAAGCTGCGCCGCGGGACACTCGAACGAGCGCTTGTACAGGCGCCGCTCGCGCAGTCCGTCGAGCAGGGCCGACGGATGACGGCGCGCCAGCTCGGCGAGCAACGCCTCGTCCGTGAATGCCGCCAGCGAGCCGGCATCCAGCGAACCGGCGTGGAGCGCGTCGGCCACGAGGCGTTTGTACATGACCGTCGCGCTGCGCACGGCGTGGTGCCAGTACACGTTGCGGTACATCTGGTACTTGGCAAAGAGCAGCGACTCGAGCGCCGCCAGCCCCTTCTCGACGATGCCCAGCCGCCGCGCGCCGGTCTCGGGATCGGTGACCACGGTCATGGAATTGAGCAGCCGGTCGGCGTCGATCTCGCCGTAGGCCACGCCGCACATGAACGCATCGCGCCGCAGGTACTCGATCTTGTCCAGGTCCAGCGATCCGGAGATCAGCCCCTGGAGGGGGCTCGCGCTCTCCCCGCGAATGAGCGCGATCACGCGCGCCGGCGCGTCGGCGCCGAGTTCGGCGGTGAGCAGGGCGCCGATGGCGCCGCCGGTGACGAGTGGACGGGCCACCTCTTCATGGTGCAGCGCGCCGATCTCCTCGAGCGCGTGCGAGAACGGGTAGTGGCCGATGTCGTGCAGGAGCGCGGCGGCGCGCACCACGCCGGCCTCGGTGCGGAGCGCGTCATCCAGGAATCCGCCCTCGTCGAGCAGGGCCAGCGCACGCCGAGCCAGGTGATACGCGCCGAGCGCATGCTCGAACCGCGTGTGCGTGGCACCGGGATAGACCAGATGGGCCAGGCCGAGCTGGCGCACGTTGCGCAACCGCTGGAACTGCGGGGTGTCCACCAATCGAAGCGCGAACGGCTCGACGGCGATGGTGTTCCAGAGGGGGTCGCGGAGAGTGCGCATGATGGGGAGAGAACGACGGCGGGCCGGGCCCGCGTCGATTCAGGCCTGCGGTCCCGCTCTCGTCACCGCGCCACCCACCGCCTGCTCGAACTGCGCGAAGTTCGCGCGGAACATCGCGGCCAGCTTTGCGGCCTGGGCGTCGTACGCCGCCTGGTCGGCCCAGGTATCGCGCGGCCGCAGCACCTCCGACGGCACGCCGGCGATGGCGGTGGGCACGTGGAGGCCGAACACCGGATCGGGCTCGGACGGCGCGTGCACGAGTTCGCCGCGCAGCACGGCCTGCACCATGGCGCGGGTGTAGCCCAGCTTCATGCGCGAACCCACGCCCGCGGGACCGCCGGTCCACCCCGTGTTGACCAGCCACACCGTGGCGTCGTGCTGGTCGAGCAACTGGCCGAGCATCTCCGCGTACTTGGTGGGGTGCCACACCAGGAACACGGCGCCGAAGCACGCCGAGAAGGTGGCCTGCGGCTCGGTGACGCCGCGCTCCGTGCCGGCCACCTTGGCGGTGTAGCCCGACAGGAAGTAGTACATCGCCTGCTCGCGGGTGAGCTTGGCCACCGGCGGCATCACGCCGTAGGCGTCGGCGCACAGGAAGACCACGTTCTTGGGGTGGCCGCCGCGCCCCGACGGGACGTGGTTGCGGATGTACGGCAGCGGATACGACGCGCGCGTGTTCTCGGTGACCGACTGGTCGTCGAACCGCACGCGGCTGGTGGCCGCGTCGAGCACCACGTTCTCGAGGATCGTGCCGAACATCTGCGTGGTGGCGTAGATGTCGGGCTCGCTCTCGGCCGACAGGTTGATCACCTTGGCGTAGCAGCCGCCCTCGAAGTTGAACACGCCGTGGGGCGACCAGCCGTGCTCGTCGTCGCCGATCAGGTCGCGGTGCGGATCGGCGGACAGCGTGGTCTTGCCGGTGCCCGAGAGGCCGAAGAACAGGGCGGTGTCGCCGTCGGCGCCGATGTTGGCCGAGCAGTGCATGGACAGCACGCCGCGCTTGGGCATGTAGTAGTTCATCACCGTGAACATCGCCTTCTTCAGCTCGCCGGCGTACCGCGTGCCGCCGATGAGGATCATGCGCTGGGCCAGGTTGACGACGATGAACGTGCCAGTGCGCGTGCCGTGGCGGGCCGGATCGGCCTGGTACTCCGGCGCGTGCAGCACGGTGAAGTTGGGCGCGAAGGCGGCGAGTTCGGCCAGCGCCGGCCGGATGAACATGTTGCGGACGAACGCCATGTGCCACGCGTTGGGCGACACGTAGCGCACGGCGAGCCGGTGGGCCGGCTCGGCGCCGCAGTACAGGTCCTGCACGAACAGTTCGTCGCGGCCGTTGAGGTAGGCGCGCACGTCGGCCAGCAGCGTCGCGAAGTGCTCCGGCGACAGCGGCTGGTTCACCTTGCCCCAGTCCACGTCGTGCTCGGCGGACGGTTCACGGACGATGAACTTGTCCTTGGGGGAGCGCCCGGTGTGCGGGGTGGTGACGGCCACGAACGGGCCCATGTCGGCCAACTGGCCCTCGGCGCGCTCGATGGCGCGCTGGATGAGCCGGGGGGCGACGAGATTCCAGTGAACGGTGCCCGTGGGCGTCAGTCCCTGGGCTTCGAGCGTGGAGCCGGGGACGGGCGTCGTCTGCGTGGCCATGCTAAATCCTCGAGAAGATCGTCGGATCGGGTTCGTCGGCGGTCTTGGCCGCGGGGGTGGGCCGCGAGCGTTCCTGCGCGTCCACGACGGCCACCGCCGCCATGTTCACGATGTCCTGCACGTCGGCGCCGCGCTCGAGCACGTGCACGGGGCGTCGCATACCCACGAGGATCGGGCCAATGGCCGTGGCGCCGCCCAGGTGGATGAGCAGTTTGTAGGCGATGTTGCCGGCGCTCAGGTTGGGAAAGATGAGCACGTTGGCGGGCTGCGTGAGGGCGCTGAACGGGTAGTCGCGCGCCATGATCTGCATGTCGAGCGCCGTGTCGGCCTGCATGTCGCCGTCCACGACCAGCGACGGATCGCGCTCGCGCAGGAGCTCCGCGGCCCGCGCCATCTTCACGGTGTCGGGACTGCGCACCGAGCCGAAGTTGGAGTACGACAGCATCGCGATGCGCGGCACGATGCCCATGGTGCGCGTGATGCGGCTGGCCGCGTACCCGATCTGGGCGAGCTGCTCCGCCGTCGGATCGAGATTCACCGTGGTGTCGGCGCAGAACACCACGTGCTTGGGGAAGACGAGCATGTACATGCCGCTCACGATCCCCGCCTTGGGATGGGCGCCGATCACTTCCAGCGCCGGCCGGATGGTCTCCGGGTAGTGCAGATTGACGCCCGACACGAGGCCGTCGGCGTCGTTGCGCGCCACCATGCACGAGCCGAAGTAGTTGCCGTTGAACAGGCGGCGCCGCGCCTCGTCGAGCGACAGGCCCTTGCGCTGCCGGAGCTGCCACAGGAACAGCGCGTACTCCTCGCGCAGCGCCGACGTGGCCGGGTCCTCGATCGTCACGTCCTCCAGCGACACGCCCATGTTCTGGGCCGTCTGCTCGATCACGGCGCGATTGCCGAGCAGCACCGGCTGGGCGATGCCGTCATCGACGAGGATCGAGGCGGCGCGGATGACCTTGGGCTCCTCGCCCTCGGGGAACACGATGCGCTTGGGGCGCTGGATGGCCCGATTGATGAGTCCGCGCATGATCCCGCGGGCCCGTCCGAGCCGCTCCTCGAGCTGCGCGCGGTAGGTCTCGAGCTCGACGAACTCCTTGGCCACGCCGCTCGCCACCGCGGCCCACGCCACGGCCGGCGCCACCCAGAGCAACGCCCGGTGGTCGAACGGGAACGGGATCAGGTACTCGGGGCCGAACTTCACGTCGCGCAGCCCGTAGAGCGCGGCCACGTTGTCGGGCACGTCCTGCTTGGCCAGCGCGGCGAGGGCGCGCGTGGCCGCCATCTTCATCTCCTCGTTGATCTCGGTGGCCCGCACGTCGAGCGCGCCGCGGAAGATGAACGGGAAGCCGAGGACGTTGTTCACCTGATTGGGATAGTCGCTGCGGCCGGTGGCGATGATCGCGTCGTCGCGCACCGAGCGCACTTCCTCGGGCAGGATCTCCGGCACCGGATTGGCCAGCGCGAACACGATCGGGCGCGGCGCCATCCTCGCGATCATCTCCGGCGTCACGGCGCCGGCGGCCGACAGCCCCACGAACACGTCGGCGCCGTCGAGCGCTTCGGCGAGCGTGCGGAGCGCCGTCTTGGCGGCGAATCGTGCCTTGTACGGATCGAGATCCTTGGCATCGCGGTCGGCGTGGATCACGCCCTTGCGGTCGCACATCAGGATGTGCTCGCGCTTCACCCCCAGGCGCACGTAGTGCTCGGCGCTGGCGATGGCCGCGGCGCCGGCGCCGGAGAACACCACGCGCACGGTGGCGATGTCCTTGTCCAGGATCTCGAGCGCGTTGAGCAGCGCCGCCCCGGAGATGATCGCCGTCCCGTGCTGATCGTCGTGGAACACGGGAATGGAGAGCGTCCGGCGGAGCGTCTCCTCGATGTAGAAGCAGTCGGGCGCGCGGATGTCTTCCAGATTGATCCCGCCCACGGTGGGCTCGAGCAACTGGCAGAAGCGGATCACGTCGTCGGCGTTCTCCGATCCCACTTCGAGATCGAACACGTCGATGTCGGCGAACTGCTTGAAGAGGTTGCCCTTGCCCTCCATCACCGGCTTGCCGGCCAGCGCCCCGATGTTGCCGAGGCCGAGCACGGCGGTGCCGTTGGACACCACGGCGACGAGGTTCCCCTTGGCGGTGTACTCGTACGCCTTGTCGGGGTCGTCCTTGATGTCGAGGCAGGGTTCGGCCACGCCCGGTGTGTAGGCGAGTCCGAGGTCGCGCTGATTGCTCAGCGGCTTGGTGGGAACGACGGCGATCTTGCCCGGGCGTCCTTCCCGATGGTACTCGAGTGCGTCTTCGCGTTTGGTCATGGTCAGGACACCAAACTTAGCGGTGGGGAGCGCCCACCGGCACCGGCAACCGGCAAAACACCGAAGGCCCGGCGAGATATCGCCGGGCCTCCGGACCGCCGGGGCCGAGCCCCGGCGTGCTGCTACACCTTCAGCTGATCGCCCGGCCGGGCCGCCATCTGATACAGCACCGGCATCAGGAACACGCTGATCAGGAGTCGCGAGAAGAGGCCGCCCACGATGACGAGCGCGAACGGCTTCTGCGAGTCGGTGCCCACGCCGGTGGCGATGGCCGCCGGCAACAACCCGAACGCGGCCACCAGCGCCGTCATCATGATCGGGCGCAATCGGAGCAGCGCCGCCTCGCGGGTGGCCTGGGCGATGGCCATGCCTCCCAGCCGCAGCTCGTTGGCATACGAGATGTACACCACCGCGGTCTGCACCGAGACGCCGAACAGCGCCAGGAACCCGATGCCCGACGACACGGAGAACGGCGTGCCCGTGAGCATGAGCGCGGCGAGCCCGCCCAACGGCGCCGACAGCACCACGCCGACCACGGTGATGAGCGGGAACTTGAAGTTGTCGTAGAGGAAGAACAGCAGCAGGAAGATGAGCACGATGGTGATCGGCAGCACGATCCGCAGCTGAGCGCGCGACGCCGTGTAGTCCTTGAACTCGCCGCCCCACACGGCGCGGTAGCCCACCGGGAACTGCACCTGCTTGGCCACCCGGGCGCGGGCGTCGTTGACGGCGCCGGCCAGGTCGCGCCCCTGCACGGAGAACTGCACGCCGATGTAGCGGTGGCTGTTCTCGCGGTAGATGAACGACGCGCCGTTGGCGATCGAGAGCGTGGCCACCTGGCGGAGCGGGATCTGGCTGCCGTCGGGCGTGGCGATGAGGATGTTGCCGATCTCCTCGGGCGTGCTCCGGAACTGCGGCTGCAGGCGCACGACGAGGTCGAACAGTTGCTCGCCCTGCACCACCTGCGTGGCGGCAGTCCCGCCCACGGCCGATTCGATCAGATTGTCCACGTCGCCGGCGCCCAGCCCGTACCGGGCCAGCTTGGCCCGGTCGATCTGCACGGTGAGCGACGGCTGGCCCAGCTCCTGCACGAGCGTGAGTTGGGTGATGCCCGGCACGTGCTCGAGCACGTGCTTCACCTCGAGGCCCTTGGCTTCGAGCGTGGTGAGGTCGTCGCCGAAGATCTTCACGTCGAGCGCGCTCTTGAGGCCGGTCTCGGCCTCGTCCACGGCGTCCTCGGCGGGTTGCGTGTAGTTGAACGTGATGCCGGGAAAGGTGCGCAGCCGCTTGTCGATGGCGGCGATCAACTCCGGCTTCGTGTGGTACGGGCCCGTCCATTCGCTGTACGGCTTGAGCCCGACGTAGAACTCCATGTTGAAGAAGCCCGTGGGATCGGTGCCGTCGTCGGGCCGGCCGTGCTCGTCGGCCACGTCGGTGACCTCGGGGAACGACTTGAGAATCCCGCGGATCTGGGGCGCGAACTTGGCCGCCTCGGGAAACGAGATCGTGTAGGGCATGGTGGCCCGCACCCAGAGCGCGCCCTCGTCCAGCTTGGGCATGAACTCGGCGCCGATCGAGGCCGTCATGGCGAGCGCCACCGCGAACAGCGCGACGCTCACGCCCATCACCCAGCCGCGGTGCGCCAGGCTCCAGTCGAGTCCGCGCATATACACGCGCTTGACCCACTCGAACACGCCGTTGCGGCGCTCGCGCACCCCCCGGCGCAATCCCCACGCGCACAGCGGCGGGAGCACGAGCACCGTGATCAGCAGCGAGCCGATAAGGGCGGCGATCGTCGTGTCGGCCATGGGCTTGAACAGCCGGCCCGACGGACCCGAGAGCACGTAGATGGGCAGGAAGCCGGCCACGATGACGGCGATGGCGTACACGATCGGCCGGTCCACCTCGGCGGCGGCGAGCGCGATCACCTCGCGCACGGAGAATTCCGTGCCTCGTCGTTCGGCCAGCCGGCGGAAGATGTTCTCCACCATCACCACCGCGCCGTCCACCAGGATGCCGAAGTCGATGGCGCCGATGGAGAGCAGGTTGGCCGGGATGTGGCGCAGGTCGAGCACGATGAACGCGAACAGCAGCGACCCGGGAATGGCCACGGCCACGATCAACCCCGACCGCACGTCGTACAGGAAGAAGATGAGGATGACGACGACGAGCAGGATGCCGCGCAGCAGGTTGTCCTCCACCACGCGCGTGGTGAGATGGATCAGGCTGCTGCGGTCGTAGAACGGATGGACCTTGACGTCCTTGGGCAGGATCGAATCGTTGAGCTGCCGCGTCTCGGCCTCCACGCGCTTGAGCACGGTCTGCGCCTGCTCGCCCGTGCGCATGAGGATCACGCCTTCCACGGCGTCGTCGCGGTTGTTGAACCCGAACTGGCCCAGGCGCGGCGCGTGGCCGATGTCCACGGTCGCGATGTCCTTGATCAGCACCGGCACGCCGTTCTTGACCGTGATCACGACGTTGCCGATGTCCTCGGTGGTCTTCAGACGGCCCAGGCCGCGCACGTAATAGAACTGCCCGCCCTCGGTGTAGAAGCCGCCGCCGGCGTTGTCGTTGTTGTTGCCGAGCGCGTTCTCGACGTCGGTGATGGAGAGTCCGGCGCCGGCCAGCTTGGTGGGATCGACGTCGACGTGGTACTCCATGGTCTCGCCGCCCAGCGCCGACATGTCGGCCACGCCGGGCACGGCCTTGTAGGCCTTGGACAGCACCCAGTCGTTGATGACCTTGAGCTCCATCGTCGACCGGTCGGGGCTGTCGAGCACGTAGCGGTACACGAGGCCCGACGGCGAGTAGAGCGGCGACACGCTCGCGCTCACACCGGTGGGCAGGGTCACGTTGGGCAGGCGCTCGAACACGCGCTGGCGCGCGAAGTACGGATCCGTCTTGTCGGCGAACGTCATGATGACGTCCGACAGTCCGTACAGCGAGATCGAGCGCAGCACGGTGAGGTTCTCGACGCCGTTCATCTCGGTCTCGATGGGCACGGTGACCAGCCGCTCCACCTCTTCCGAGGCGTGGCCCGGCCACTGCGTGATGATCTCCACCATCGGCGGCGAGAGGTCGGGGTACGCGTCCACCGGCAGACGCGAGAACGACCAGGCGCCGAGGCCGATGAGGGTGAGCGCGAAGATCGCGACCAGGAACGGCTGGCCCAGCGCCGCCCGCACGATGCGATTGATGCGCGACGGCGGCGCCGCGTCCGCCCCGTGTTCCGGAGGTACGATGGGCGTGGTCACTGGCTCTCCGCGAACTGGATGAAGAGCGCGCCGTCGGCCACGACCTTGTCGCCGGCGGCCAGACCCGACGTGGCCTGATAGCTATCGCCCACGCGGTAGCCGTACGTGATGCGGCGCCGCTCGAACGAGCCGTCGGGCAGGGCCACGAACACGAACGGCAGGTTGTCGTTGTCGCGCAACAGCGAGGCGGCGGGGATCAGGATCCCCGTGCGTGTGCTGCTGGAGTGGATCTGCACCTGCACGAACATGTCGCGCTTGAGCAGTTGGGCGCGGTTGTCGGCCACGATGCGCACCGCGGTGGCCTTGGTGCCCGGATCCACCAGCGCCGCCACGTAGTCCACGCGGCCCGGCACCGGCCTGGTGGTGGCGTCGGTGATGATGCTCGCCGCCTGGCCCTTGCTCACGAGGTCGAGGTCGGTGGGATACACGCTGGCCATCACCCACGCCGTGCTGAGATTGGCCACGGTGAAGGTGGGCGTGGCGCCGGCCTGCAGCAGCTGGCCTGGCGTGATGAGCTTCTCCACCACGACGCCGGCGATAGGCGACCGGATCATGCCCTCCACCTCGCCCGACTGCTTGCCGGTGCGGATGGCGGTGATCGTGCTGTCGGCCACGCCGAGCGCGCGGAGACCCTGCACGGCGGCGTCCAGATCGGCCGCGGCCGACGAGGCGTCGGTGCGCGCCTGGTCGAGATCGGCCCGGGCCAGGGCGTCGTTGGCGAACAGTTGCTCGTCGAGTTTGAGGATGCGCTGCGTGTTGCGCGAGGCGTCGTCGGCCTTGCGATAGGTGGCCACCGCCGCGGCGTAGTCGGGCGACGAGACCGCGGCCAGCGGCGACCCGGCCGATACCACGGCGCCGATGTTCACCAGCAGCCGCACCACGGGGCCGGAGATCGGCGCGATGACCTGCGTGGAGGAGTCGCCGTTGAACGCCACGGTGCCGGTGACGTCGAGCGTGGGCCGGAAGGTGGTGTCGGCCAGCGTGACGATCTGCAACCGGGCGCGCTGGGCGTCGGTGACCTTGAAGGTGGACGGCTTGACGATCGCCGTGGTGTCTTCGCTGGCCGAGGATGACGAGGTGCAGCCGGCCACGAGGCCGGCAAGCGAGATGAACGCGGCGGCGACGAGCGTCGCGGGCGCGAGAGAGCGCTTACTCACGAGGAGCTCCAGGGGCGAACGTGGTCAGCGGCACGCCGGCGGCGCGCTCGAGATCGGCGCGCGCCGAGTTGGCGGCGGCGAGGGCATCGGCATACTGGCTTTCGGCATCGAGCAGGGAACGGCGGGCGTCGAGCACGTCGAGCGCCGACAGGCCGCCCAGCCCGTAACTCACGGTGGCTACGCGATACGCCTCGCGCGCCGACGGCAGCAGCTGGTCGCGGATGTAGACCACCTGCCGCATGGCCGCGTCGGCGTTGGCATACGAGGTGCGCACGTCCTGCCCCACGGCGGCGCGGGTGTCGCGATACGTGGCCGCGAGTTCGAGCTCGCGGTGGTGCGTCTCGGCGTAGTCGCCGTTGGAATGCTGCCAGAAGAACAGCGGGATCGGGAACGCCAGGCCGGCCGAATACAGCGTGCCCTGGTCGCTCTTGAAATCGCGATTGCCCGACAGCGTGATGTCGGGAAGGAACGACTGCTCGCGCACCAGCGCGCTGTTGGCCCTGGCGGCGAGCTCCTGCTGCTGCAGGGCCACCAGTTCGGGCCGGGTGCGCTCCGCCGTCTGCTCCACGGCGTCGAGGTCGGGCAGCGGCGGCGGCACCTCGAGCGAATCGAGCAGCGCGAGCGGCGTGCCCAGCGACCGGCCCAGCACCCGGTTGAGGCCCGAGAGCGCGTTGGCCACGTCGCGGGCGTTGCCGATGAGATCGTTCTCGGCCTGCGCCAGATCCACCTGCGCCTTGATCACGTCCAGACGCGGCACCGTGCCGGCGTTGAACCGGGCCTGCGTCTTCTGCAGGAAATCGGCCGCCAGCCGGCGGGCCTCGGTGAAGTCGCGCCGGTGCAACTCGGCCACCAGCACCGCGTCGTACGCCTGGCTGGCCGCGGCGGCGATCTGCTGCTGGAGCAGCCGGTATTGTTCCTGCGACGCGCCGATGTTGGCCACGCCGATGGAGTTCTGCAGCCGGATCTTGTCGGGAAATGGAATGAGGAGCCCCACGCCGATGTTCCGCGACGTGGAGGTGCCCAGTCCGAGGAACCGCGTCTGGTCGTCGAGCGAGGCGATCGCGGCGGGCTGGGGGATGGACATCCCCTCCACGCGCTGCGCCCGCACCTGCGCGGTCTGCTCGCGGGCCACGTCGAGTTGAGGGTTGGCGAGAAGCGCCGTGGCCACGGCCTGACGGCGCGTGATGCGCAGGGTATCGGTGGCGGAAGCCCGGCCCGTGGCCGGACTCCCCTGTTGGGCGAGCGCTGCATTGGCGACACACACCAATGCGCACGTCCACATGGAAGTTCGCATGCTGTTCCTGGAGGTTGTCTGGGGATGGACACACCGACTGCGGCAGGCGCACGGGAGCGCGCCGGGTCCGAAGGCCGCAGTGGTCTCAGCTCACCAGGGGCGGGGCGCGCGAGAGGTTGGTGGGGTCCTGGTCGGGCCGCGGCGCGGCTGCCGCATCGAAGCGGTCCACCGGATTGCCCGCCGCCAGGTGCAGCACGGGCGCCGGCCGCTGCGGCGGCGCGGCGTACAGCGAGCGCACGGCGCACACGGCGCACGTGGCTTCGTTGTGGATGTACGGGTGCTTCGGGTGCGTGCTCTCCACGTGGACCACGCCCAACCGGTCGTTGTGCGGCTCGAAGAGCGGAGCCAGCGCCCACGCGCCCTGGAACACCAGCAGCACGACGAGTGCGGCGCGGCGGAACAGGGAGCTGGGTCTCGACACGGAGCGGAGCAGGGCGGGCATATCCGATCTACTTTACGCGGCGGCCGGCAAAACCGCCAGGGAACGGCGGCCGCCGCGCGGCGTCGGGCTAGCGGCCGGCGGCATAGCGGCGCAGTCGCGCGAGCATCTTGCGGTCGGTCTTCGTGGCGTCGTCCAGCTTGGGCGTCTCGAGCACCTTGGCCACGCGGCGAAAGCGATCGTCGGTCATGAGACGGCGGAACGGCGCCGCCCCCAGCGTGCCCTCGGCGATCAGCTCGTGGCGATCGCGCCGCGAGTCGAACGGCATCTTGGAATCGTTCAGATGGAGCACGCGCAACCGCCGCGCCCCCAGCACGTCGTCGAACCGCGTCCACACGCCGTCGAAATCCCGTACCAGATCGTACCCCGCCGAGTAGATGTGACAGGTGTCCACGCACACGCCCATGCGCTTGCGCTGGGCGGCCGGCACCAGCTCCAGCAGCAGGGCCAGTTCCTCGAACGTGCTGCCGATCACCGTGCCAGCGCCGGCCGTGGTCTCCATGCAGAGTACCGTCTTGCCCGGCACACGTTCCAAAGCTTCGGTGATGGCGTCGGCGTTGCGCTGCACGCCGGCGCCCCGCTCGTCCATGAAATTGCCCGGGTGCGACACCAGGTAGGTGATGCCCAGCGCCTGGCACCGCTCCAGCTCGGCCACGAAACTCTCGATCGACCGGCGCCGCAGCGTCGGGTCGGGACTGGCCAGGTTGATGAGGTACGAGTCGTGGACCACGGTGGCGCCCACCGCCGTGGCGGCGAGGCCGGCGCGGAATGCCTTGCGCTCGGCGTCGTCCACGCTCCGTTCGGCCCAGCGGTTGGCCATCTTCGTGAACATCTGCATGGCCGTGGCGCCGATCGCCTTGGCGCGAGGCGGCGCTTCGGCCGTGCCGCCGGCAATCGAGACGTGGGCGCCGAGCAGTTCCACGGGGGCGGCGGGCGCCGGGGCGCGCCGGGCGCGCGGGGGGCTCACTCGAAGTCGGCCGAGCGCCCGCGCAGCGAGGCGCCGCACCGGGGACAGTGCAACTCGCCCTCGGCTTCGTGGAGGGCGAAGTCGAACACTCGCCCGCAGCTGCAGGACGATTCCAGCCCTTCATGCCCGCAGGCCAGACAGAACTGGTCGCCCTCTTCGTAGGCGCGGAAGCGGGAGCACACGGAACAGCGTTTGACGACGGTCATCGGCGGCGCAGCCAGGTGGTGGGGTCCACGGCGGGCCCGCCGTGGCGGCGGACCTCGAAGTGGAGGTGGGCGGGGAAGTCGGGGTCCGAGATGCCGACCGTGCCGATCACCTGGTCGCGGACGACGTGATCGCCGCGCTTCACGCGCGACGCCTGCAACGATCCGTAGATCGAATAGTCGCCGCCGCCGTGATCCACGATCACGGTGAGCCCGTACAGGCCCAGCTGCGACACGCTCACCACCTCGCCGGCGGCCACCACGTGCACCGGCGTGCCGGCCGGCGCGGCGATGCCGATGCCGTTCCAGCGGATGGTGGTGTTGTTGGACTGCACCTGCCGGCCGAACGGATAGAGGATTTCGCCCTCTACCGGCCAGTCGAGCCTGCCGTAGTCCTCGGTGGTGATGGTGCTCCGGCTGGGCGCCTCGCGCGGGCTCGCCGCGGCGGCTCGCTTCCGGGCCGCTTCGAGCGATGCGATGGTGTTGGTGAGTTGCGACTCGGCGCGGCGCACCGCGGCCAGCCGGGCCTCGGTCTGCGTCACCTGCTGCCGCACCGACACCAGGCTGCGTTGGCGCTGATGCTCCAGCGACCGCAACTCCGACTCCTCCTGCTGCTTGTCGCTGCGGTTCTGGACCACGGCGTCCTGGAGCACCACCAGCCGGTCGCGTTGCATGCCCACCTGATTGCGCAGGTCCTCCACGTGCTTCACCAGCGCCCGGTCGCGCAGCGTGAGGAGGTGCAGATATTTGTAGCGGGCCACGAGGTCGCCGAACGACTGCGCCGACAGCAGCACCTGGAAGGTGAACAGCGGGCCGCGCTTGTAGATGTCCACGAGGCGGTGCTGCAGCACGGCGCGCTGCGCGGTGAGGTCGTCCTCGGCGCGCACCAGGTCGCCCGTGGCGTCGGTGACATCGGAGTCGATCGACACCAGTTGGTGGTCCAGGGTCTCGACGATGCGGGCCGTGGCGGCGGCGCGGCTGTCGAGGTTGGCCACCTCTTCGGACAGGTCGTGGGCCGAGCCCTGCAGGGAGCGCATGCGCTCTTCGAGCTGGGCGCGTTCGCGCCGGATCTGGTCGAGCGTGTCGCGCTGGGCCCGGAGCTTCTGCTCGGTCTGCGACTGCTGCTGGGCGCCGGCAGGGCGGGCGGCCAGCGCCAGCGCGACGGCGATGCCGGCGGCGGCGAGGGCGCGCCTCACACCGCGCGTAGGTGCCTCCCCACGGACACCGCGCTGCCGATCACGCCGATGAGCGCGCCGGCGGCCACGCCGAGCATGGCCTGCCCCGGATCGAAGAACACCGTGTGGAAGTGCAGGTAGTGGTCGATGAGGTGCATGCCCATCCACGTGAAGAGCAGCGCCAGCAGTCCGCCGAGCACGCCCTTCACGAATCCTTCGAGCAGGAACGGCCGCCGGATGTATCCGTCGGTGGCGCCCACCAGGCGCATGATCGCGATCTCGTCGGCGCGGGCCAGCACCGCCATGCGGATCGTGGCGGCGATGATGATCACGGCCACGGCGGCAAAGGCCAGCCCGAGCGCCAGCCCCGACACGCCGGCGATGTTGCGCAGCCGGTAGAGCTGCACCAGCCAGTCCTCGCCGTAGCGCACGTCGTCGATGAACGGGTAGCTCTTGAGCCGCTCGGACACGCGCTGCACGGTGGCCGGATCGCGGAAGCCCGGCTTGAGGCGGACGTCGATGGACGCGGGGAGAATGCCCGGCTCGAACACGTCCTTGAACTCGGCCAGTTCGTGGCGGGCCCGTTCCAGCGCCTGCGACTTGGACACCAGGTCCACGCTCTGCACTTCGGGGAAGGCGGCGATGTCGCCGGCCGCCGCCGCCATGGCCTGGGCGTCGGTGCCGTCGGCCACGAAGGCCCGGATCTCCACGCGCTCCTCCACCTGCTGCAGCGCGGCCCGGATGTTGAGCGCCACGAGGCCGAACAGGCCGAACGCGAACAGCGAGAACGCGATCGTGGTGATGCTGAGCAGGCTGAGCAGCGGGGCGCGACTGAACGTCGCCGAGGCATCGCGGACGGTGCGTCTCATGCCGTGGGCTCCACGGAAGCGGCCGAGTCGAACACGATCTGGCCGCGATTGAGCTCGATGGTGCGGTAGTCGGCGTTGCGCACGAGGTCGAGATCGTGGGTGGCCATGACGATCGCCGTGCCGGCGCCATTGATCTCGCGCAGCAACTGGAACACGCCGCGCGTGGCGCGCTCGTCGAGGTTGCCCGTGGGTTCGTCGGCGATGAGCACGAAGGGATCGTTGACGAGGGCACGGGCGATGGCCACGCGCTGCTGCTCGCCGCCCGACAGCTCGCGGGGAAATGCCGTGGACTTGGCGGCGAGGCCCACCTGGGTGAGCACGCGGCTCACCTTGGGCCCGATCTGGGCCCGCGGGGCGCCGGTGACTTCGAGGGCGAACGCCACGTTCTCCTCGGCGGTGCGCTCCTCGAGCAGCCGGAAGTCCTGGAAGACGATGCCCAGGCGGCGGCGCAGCTTGGAGATCTCGCGGCGCGTGGCGCGCTGCGAGTTCACGCCGCTCACCCGCACCGCGCCCGCCGTGGGCCGCTCGTCGAAGTACGTGAGG
Source organism: Gemmatimonadaceae bacterium (assembly GCA_035533755.1). NCBI lineage: Bacteria > Pseudomonadati > Gemmatimonadota > Gemmatimonadia > Gemmatimonadales > Gemmatimonadaceae > Gemmatimonadaceae bacterium. The sequence goes on along the minus strand of DATLTC010000026.1, from coordinate 9,893 downwards.
CGGAGGATCGTGCTCTTGCCGGCGCCGCTGGGGCCGGTGAGGAACACGAACTCGCCCCGGGCCACCTGGAACGACACGTCGTTCAGCGCCGTTCCCGACCGCGGGTATTCCTTGGTGACCCGGTCGAACCGGATCACGCCGACCGCTTCCGCCGCCGTCAACGCAACGCCTGCTCGAGATCGGCGATCAGGTCGTCGGCGCTCTCGATGCCGATGCTCAGCCGCAGGAATCCGTCGGGGATTCCCGCCTTGGCGCGCTCGACGGGGCTGACGCTGGCGTGCGAGGTGTGGCGCGGCTCGGAGATGAGCGAGTCCACGCCGCCCAGGCTGGGCGCATGCTGGAACACGCGCAGCCGGCGCAGCATGCGGTCCACGCCGCGCGCTCCGCCGCCCACTTCGATGGCCATCATGCCGCCGAATCCGTCGAGCGTGCGCTTGGCGATGGCGTGGTCGGGGTGCGACGGCAGCCCCGGGTAGTGCACCCGGCGAATCTCCTTGAACCCTTCGGCCCACTGCGCCACGCGCATCGCGTTGGCGTTGTGGCGCTGCACGCGCACGTCCAGCGTCTTGAGGCCGCGCTCCAGCAGCCAGGCGGCGAACGGATCGGGGGCCTGCCCCCAGACCATCATCTTCCGGCGCACCTCTTCGATGTACTGCGCCGTGCCCGACACCACGCCGCCCAGCACGTCGTGATGCCCGTTCAGGTACTTGGTGGCCGAGTGGATGGAGACGTCGGCGTCCTGCTCGATGGGGCGGAAGTTGATCGGGCTGGCGAAGGTGGCGTCCACCACCAGCGCGATGCCCGACTGCTTGCAGATGTAGCTCACCGGCTTGAGGTCGAGCACGCGGCAGGTGGGATTCACCGGCGTCTCGAGGAACACGACGCGCGTGTTCTTGCGGATGGCCCGGCGCCACACGCGCACCTCGAGCGGGTCCACCAGCGAGACCTCGATGCCGAGCGAGGCGAATTCGGTTTCGAGCAGCGTGCGCGTGCCGCCGTAGATCCAGCTGCTGGCCACGACGTGGTCGCCCGGCCGGAGCAGGGCCAGCAGGGCGCACGCCGTGGCTCCCATGCCGCTGGCCAGCAGCACCGACGCCTCGGCGCCCTCGAGTGCGGCCATGCGCCGCTGCACCGCTTCGGCGTTGGGCGCATTGCCGTAGCGGGGGTAGCGCAGCCCGTCGCCGGAGCCCACTTCCTGGATGTAGTTCACCGACTGGTACAGCGCCCGCACCACCGGCGCGTCCACGTCGCGTTCGCCCGCTTCCACGCCGCCGTGGAGCGGCAACGAGGCGCGATCGAGGGGACGCTGCTGTCTCTTGGGCATCGTTAGTGACTCACGCATACGCGGGCGGGCGCCCGCGCGAATCCAGATCGGGCTTGACCACCCGGACGATCTCGGAGGGCGACGCGCCGGCGACATCGCGCAGCGCCACATCGCCCCGTGGCATGGCCGGATCGAGGTGCACGGTGGCGAGCTCGTGACGGCGCGGGCCGTACACCCACGCCAACTCGCCGTCGGAGAGCAGCCGCTTGCGCGCGTCGTCGGCGTTCATGAACACCGCCGGTCCGCGCGCCGCGTCGCCCGGGCGCGTGGCGATGAACTGCGCCACCCGCAACGGACGATGGAGCTGCTCATCCACGGTCGCCTCCAATGGCCACGTACTGCTCATCCAGACGCATGAGCAGCCGCCGGCGCCACAGCCCGTCGAGGGTGCTGCGCACCTGGGGCTCGTCCTCGCCGATCTCGCCCGTGAGGTCCGCGGCCATGGCGCGCCCGTGCCGCTTGAGCGCCTCCCAGGCCCGGCGCTCGCGCTCGCTGAGCACACCCACCACGTGCACCCCGTCCTCCTGCTCGATGGCCAGGGCCAGCCCATGGCGCTCCAGCACCGTCTCGATGGCCTCCCAGTGGTCGTCGGTCACGCCGCGGAACAGGAAGTACGCCTCGTGCGGCGGGTTCTCGGCGCAGTAGCGCAGCAGGAGCTTGGCGATCACCTCGTCGGCGCACGAGAAGTCCATCATCGAGACGTGCGAGAAGTCGAGCACGGTGAGCGTGCGCTCGTGCGCCTCGCGCATCAGCAATTCGATCTGATTGCGGACCGCGGCCCCCGTGGGGCGCGTGACCAGATTGGAATACAGGTTGGCGGAAACGGTCTGTCGCAGCACCGAACCGAGGTCGATGTGGTTCATTCCTTGGCCGCCGCGCGCTCGGGGATCGTGACCTGCACTTGAGCGCCGGGAAAGGGGGAAAGGTCTTCTTCCAGAGGAACATCCTCGTCCCACTTGGGGACGAGCGCAATACGCGCCGTGCCGCTGCGGATGGACAGCTTGCCCTCCCAGCGGCCGCAGTAGCGGCGCACGCCCGACAGGCCCTGCCCCCGGCCGGGGTCGCGGAACCGGCTCACCCCCCGGATGACGGCCGCCTCGAGGGCGGCGCCGTCGTCCCAGCGGTCGTCGCGCACCCGGCCCGGCGCCCCCTCCAGGGAGTTGCGGAACCCGATGCCGGCGTCGCACACCGCGATCTGCACCACGCGGCGGCCGAGCCGCTTCTTCCAGGTGTAGGCCTGCACGGCCACCCACCCGCCGCGGCCGGCGTGCTCCACGATGTTCTGGCACACCTCCGACAGCGTCATCGCGAACCCCACCGTGGCCTTGGCGTCCAGGCTCAGTTCGGTGGCGATGATCTGCTGCGCCTTCTGCTGGATGCGGTCCACCACCTCGTGCACGTCCTCGCTCTTGGCCACCGGGGTGACCTCGAGCAGCACGCGCGAGTCGCCGCCCGTGCGCTTGGGCACGGCGCCGTGCATCTCGTAGAGGTCGGCCGCATACCGGAAGAAGTCGGCGCGGGCCCAGTACCCGGCCGTGTCCTCGGCTTCGGGCACGGCAAAGCCCGGCCGCTCCTCGCGGGTCTGGGCCAGCGTCAGGAGGGCGGTGAGCCCGTAGGGCGACGCCCACCGGCAATGGCGGGCATCGACCAGGATCTTCTCGTCGGGAGGCAGCGGCGCCAGCTGCTCCAGCACCTGCTCGAACGACTGGTCGTCGAGCGATGGCGGGACATTGATGACGGTAGTCACGTGGCGCTGAATTCCCCTCGAAGGTGGTGCGCGAGTCCGGTGGCGCCCCGGTGCTCGAGATTGCGTCCCGCGGCGCGATGCGCCGCGCGGATGGCGTCACCCAACTTATCACCCGCGAGGAGCCGAGAGAAATAGGTTGCCCCCCACACGTCTCCACAACCCGTGGGATCGCCGCCGGCGGGGCTTGACACCGCGGTGGGCACCAATTCGGTGCGCAGCGGGCCGGAAATGGCCCCCAGCGGCCGGGGGCGGCGGAGGTCCCCCAGCCGTTCGAAGTCCGGCGCGGCAAAATACACGGCCCCGCGGGCCCCCAGGGTGACCACCAGGCACCGCGCCCCGGCGTCGAGCACCGTGGCCGCGAGCGCCAGCGGATCGGGGGCCAGCAGCGCCATCTCGTCCTCGTTCACCTGCACCAGGTCGAAGCAGGCGCACCACTCCCGCACGTTGGGCAGCGGCCGCGGCGTGCGCAGGCCGTCGGGCTGCAGGGCCAGCATGAGCGAATGCAGATCGCAGTAGATGGGCCCCTTGAAGTGCTGGCGGATGAGCTGCGCCGTCTCGAGGTCCACCTCCCAGCCGGCCAGGAGATTGATGTACAGGGCGTCGAGATCGCGGAGCAGCGGCTGCAGGCCGGCCCAGGTCCAGCCCGGCACCCCGCCGGTGAGCCATTCGCTGCGCCGCGCCTCGGTGTGGTAGCGGATCTCCACCCGGTTGTTGGGATACGGCACCTCCACCAGCGCCGCGTCGGGCGCCACGTGGCGCAGCGTGCGCAGGAACGCCCGGGCCCGTTCGGCCAGGTCGGAACCCACCTTGATCAACGGGACGATCTGCCAGTCGTCGCCCAGCGCCGCATCCAGGCCGCTGAGCGTGTACGTCACGCCCCCCCATTCCTCGATGGGGCCCTGGCGGACGTCGCGGCCGTAGATGACGTCCCAGACGAACGTGCCGATGATGCCGAGCTTCATAATCCCTGCTGTTCCGGCAGTGCGCGGTTCAGCGGTTCAGGAAGGTCCTCACTGCCCCCACCACCCCGGCCGTTCCGGGCAACTCCCCGGGCACGATGCGCGCCGCGTCCACGGCCGGCGCGAACGCCCGGCGCCGCACCTCGGCGCGGAGCGGCACGAACAGCCGGTCGCCGGCGTGCGTCACGCCCCCGGCCACCACCACGACATCGGGATTGAAGATGTTGAGCAGGTTGGCCACGCCGGCGCCCAGATACCGCCCGGTGTCGCGCACGATCTCGTCCGCCACCGCGTCGCCCTGCTGCGCGGCATCGTACACCGTCTGCGCGGTGAGGCGGTCCAGATTGCCCTGCACCATCAGCGGCATGAGCGACTCGGTGCCCTCGCGCACCAGCACCTCGCGGGCCCGCGTGGCGATGGCCGGTCCCGAGGCATACGCCTCCAGGCAGCCGTAGTTGCCGCACTTGCAGTGGCGGCCGTTGAGATCGATGGTGGTGTGCCCGATCTCGCCGGCCACGTCCGACGCGCCGTGGTACAGCTTGCCGTCCAGGATCAGCCCGCCGCCGATGCCGGTGCCGATGGTCAGCCCCACCACGTGGCGGCCGCCGCGGGCCGCGCCCTGCCACCACTCGCCCACGGTGGCGCAGTTGGCGTCGTTGTCGAGCGTGGCGGGCATGTGCAGCCGGCTTGAGATGCGGTCGCGCAACGGGAAGTTCCGCCAGCCCAGATTGGGCGCCACGATCACGAGCCCGCGTTCGCGGTCCAGCGGGCCCGGCGCGCCGATGCCGATGCCGAGCAGCGCCTCGCGCGGCACATGGGCGTCGCGCATGGTGTCGGCCATCGTCGCCTCGATCTGGGCGACGATCAGGTCCACCACGCCCTCGGCCCCGGCCTGGGCTTCGGTGGGCACGGAGCGCACGCCAAAGGTGCGGGTGCCGTCCACGGATACGGCGCCGGTCACGACGTTGGTGCCGCCGAGGTCGACGCCGACGATGTATTGGTCTCGCGAGTTCGCGGTCATGTGGGCTGGGTGGGGACGGACAGAAGATGGCGAACGCGCACCGCCGCGTCACCTGCGGGCAGATCGCGCATGCATTTCCAGTGCCCGAGCGGGCAGGCCGGCGGGCCGTGCTTGTCGCAGGGCCGGCAGTCCAGCCCGCCGTGCTCCAATATCAATGAAAGGGGGGCCAGGGGCCCGAATCCGAACGCCGGCACGGTGGGTCCGAACACGGCCAGCGTGGCGGTGCCCATGGCCGACGCCAGGTGCTGGGGCGCGGAGTCGTTGGTCACGAGCACGCGGCAGCGCCCGATCAACTCCGCCGAGGCGAGCAGCGACAGCGCGCCGGTGGCGTCCACGGTGGCGGGGCCGGCCGCCGCCACGATCTGCTCGGCCAGCAGCCGGTCGTCGGCGCTGCCCACCACCACCAGACGCGCCACGGCAGCTAACTCGCGGGCCAGTTGCGGATAGTACGGCCAGCGCTTGGTGGCCCACACGCTGCCCGGGGCCAGCGCCACCAGCGGACGCCCGTCGTCGGGCGCGCCGGCCAGCAGGGCGTCCACGGCGGCGCGTTCGGCGGCCCCAGGGTAGAGCCGCGGGCGGATGCGATCGGGGGTTGGGTCGCCGTCGGCGCCGGCCAACTGCCAGAGGCGCGCCGCGTGGTGCAGGTCCTTGCGGTACGGAATGGCGCGGGTGTACAGGGCGCGGCCGGCCGAGGTGGCAAAGCCCACGCGGATGGCGGCGCCGGTGGCGAAGGCGAGCGCGGCGCTGCGCACCGAGCCCTGCGCCAGGTACACGGCGTCGGCGCCGCAGGCGCGCATCTCGCCGGCCATGCGGCGGAAGCCGAGAATGCCGCGCGCCGAACGCCGCTTGTCGTACACGATCACGCGGCGCACGTGGGGATTGTTGGCCAGCATCGGGGCCGACGCCGGCGTGGCCACCACGTCCACGGGGCCACGCGTGGCCAGCTCCGCGATCAGCGCCGTGGTGAGCACCATGTCGCCGAGAAAGCTGGTTTGGACCACGAGTGAGGTCATGCGGGCGGGGTCGGAGCCATCTGCCAATCTACGCCCGGCGGGGCCGGCCGGGCATCACGCACGCAGGTCGGGCATCAAGAACGCAGGGGTTCGCAGGGATGCTCCGGATCGAACGGATCCTCCGGATGAATAACTCGGGGGCTTCGGCGGCGAGATCTTCGTGATCACCGGAGCCCCGGCGAACCGACTCTCCCCTCCGGAGCCCCCCAAAGCACTGGCAGTTGATCGGGAGCATCCGTGCGATCCGGAGCCTCCGGCCGATCCCCTCGGTTCTGGAGGCCGGCCAGCCACACCCCGCTAATCCACCTGCAGCACGGCCAGGAACGCTTCCTGCGGGATCTCCACGGCGCCCACCTGCTTCATGCGCTTCTTGCCCTCTTTCTGCTTCTCGAGGAGCTTGCGTTTGCGGCTGATGTCGCCGCCGTAGCACTTGGCCAGCACGTCCTTGCGCAGCGCCTTCACCGACGTGCGGGCGATGATCTTGGTGCCGATGGCCGCCTGGATGGCCACCTCGAACAGTTGGCGCGGGATCAGTTCCTTGAGCTTGTCGGCGATCTTGCGGCCCCACTCGTATGCCTTGTCGCGGTGGATGATCACCGAGAACGCGTCCACGGCGTCGCCGTTGATGAGCATGTCCAGCTTCACGAGGTCGCTGGGCCGGTAGTCGAGCATCTCGTAGTCCAGCGACGCGTACCCGCGGCTGATGGTCTTGAGACGGTCGAAGAAGTCGAGGATGATCTCGGCGAGCGGGAATTCCCAGTCGAACTCCACGCGCGACTGGTCCAGGTACGTCATGTTCTTGTACACGCCCCGCCGCTCGTTGCCCAGCGACATGATCGGGCCGATGTAATCGGCCGGAGCCATGATGCGCGCCTTCACGTACGGCTCCTCGATGCGCCCGATCACGCCCGGGGCCGGCATCTTGGACGGATTCTCGATCAGCTCCATGGTGCCGTCGGTGTGGTACACGTGGTACTCCACGTTGGGCACGGTGGTGATCAGATCCAGATCGAACTCGCGCTCCAGCCGCTCCTGCACGATGTCCATGTGCAGCAGCCCCAGGAATCCGCAGCGGAAGCCGAACCCGAGCGCGATCGACGACTCGGGCTCGAAGTGCAGCGACGCGTCGTTGAGCACGAGTTTGTCCAGCGCGTCGCGCAGCGTCTCGTACTGCTGGGTGTCGGTGGGGTAGAGCCCCGAGAACACCATCGAGTGCACGTCCCGGTAACCCGGCAGCGCCTGCGCCGCGGGGTGCTCGAAGTCCATCACCGTGTCGCCGGCCCGCGTCTCCTTCACCGACCGCACGTTGGCCACCACGTAGCCCACCTCGCCCGGTCCGAGCGAGTCGGTCTCCACCTGGCGCAGCTGGTTCACGCCCACCTCGGCCACCTCGTACGCGTCGCGACTGCCGCTGGCAAAGAAGATCTTCATGCCGGGCTTGAGCACGCCGTCCACCACGCGCACGCTGGGAATGGCGCCGCGGTAGCGGTCGTAGTACGAGTCGAAGATCAGCGCGCGCAGCGGGCCGTCGCGGTCGCCCTTGGGCGGCGGCACCCGCTTCACGATCTCCTCCAGCAGCTCGGGCACGCCGATGCCTTCCTTGGCGCTCACCAGCAGGATCTCGTCGGGGTCGGCGCCGATCAGATCGTGCACCTCCTGCTTGCGCCGCTCGGGCTCGGCGCCCGGAAGGTCGATCTTGTTGAGCACGGGCAGGATCTCGAGCCCGGCGTCCATGGCCAGGAAGAGATTCGACAACGTCTGCGCCTGGATGCCCTGCGACGCGTCCACCACCAGGATCGCGCCCTCGCAGGCGTTGAGCGAGCGCGACACCTCGTACGTGAAATCCACGTGGCCCGGCGTGTCGATCAGGTTCAGCTCGTACGTCTTGCCGTCGCGCGCCGTGTACGACATCCGCACGGCGTTGAGCTTGATCGTGATGCCGCGCTCCCGCTCCAGATCGAGCGTGTCCAGCACCTGCTGCTTCATCTCCCGCTTCTGCAGCATGCCGGTGGCTTCGATCAGCCGGTCCGCGAGCGTGGACTTGCCGTGATCGATGTGCGCGACGATGCAGAAATTGCGGATGAGCGAGAGATCCACGATGCTCGATGCTGGCGACGACAACACGATGCGCGGCGGTCGCACGACGCGAAGCCGAGCGCGCGATGGGTAACCATCAAAGTTAGTCGGGCCGGGCGGTCGATCCAAGCTGCGCCGGTCGCGCGGCGCGCTCTGCGGGCATCCAGAACCCGGGGGTTCAGCCGGATGGCTCCGGATCGAACTGATGCTCCCGATAACTGCAACTCTTGGGGGTTGCCGAGGGGAGACCCGGTTTGCCGGGGCAGCGTCTTCCCACCGCGCCGCGGCTGCAGCGGCCACGAACATCTCCCCGCCAAGCCCCCCATGGTTTCGAGATCCGGAGCATCCGTTGAATCAGGAGCATCCGGGCGAACCACTCCGTTCTGGATCCCCGTCTGAACGCCGGCTCTGCGGACCAACGATCCGGTAGAACTTTGGCGTGGGGCCAAAATGCAGCACCAGTCCGACCTCGAGGGCGGTGGCGCGCAGATAGTTGTACACCTGCCGCGTGGCGGCCCGGTGCAGCTCGTACGTGGACTTGGTCTCCACCACCACCGCGTCGTCCACGATCATGTCGAGACGCTGCTTGCCCAGGAGATCACCCTTGTAGCTCACGGGCACATACACCTCGCGACTCACCCGATGTCCTCGGGCGCGCAGTTCGCGTTCCAGGGCCATGACATACAGGTGCTCCAGAAAGCCGAAGCCGAGGGTGTTGTAGACCTCGAAAAAGGCGCCGATCACCGAGCCGGTGACTTCTTCGCGGAGCAGAGGTTCGCGGGTCATGCCCCAAAATCGCGGGAGGGCTCGCGGATCATGCCAGCAAATCACCGCGGCGCGCATCATTGCGCCGGGCGGGCATCCAGAGCCCAGGGGTTCATCCCGATGCTCCGGATTGGACCGATGCTCCTGATAACTCCAACTGCTTGGGGGCTGCGGGGGCAAGATCGGTGCGCCAGGGGTGCACCGGGCACGAAGCTCTCCCGGCCAAGCACACCCTGAGTTCTTCGATCCGGAGCATCCCTCCCATCCGGAGCATCCGCGCGAAACCCTGCGTTCTTGATGCTCCGCACACGCGCCCGAAAACGCCCCGCTCCATTTGACCCATCCCGCCGCGCCGTCTAGCTTTCGCGACCCGATGGACACTGCCCACGCCACGCGCGCCGACCTGCTGGACCCCGCGCATCTCGCGGCGCTCGGCCACGTGGAAATCGTTGCCCGCTGGGTGGTGGACGGGTTCATGGCCGGCCTCCATCGCTCGCCCCGCAAGGGATTCTCGGTGGAGTTCGCCGAGTACCGCCCCTATCTGCCCGGCGACGACCTGCGCCACGTGGACTGGAAGATCGCCGCCCGCGCCGACCGCCTGGTCATCAAGCAGTACGAGGAAGAGACCAACCTCCGCGCCACGGTCGTGCTCGACGTCAGCCGCTCCATGGTCTGGAGCGGCGCCCAGCTCGGCGCGTTCGGTGCGCGCGACACGGCCCGGCTCACCAAGCTGGCCTACGCCGAGATCGTCGCGGCGTCCATCGCCTTGCTGCTGCTCCGGCAGCGCGACGCCGTGGGGCTGGTGCGCTTCGACGACCGCGTGCGCACCGCCGTTCCGCCACGCGGGCGCCACGGCCAGTGGCGGCGGATCGTCGCCGCGCTCGACGACGCCGGCGCCGGCCGCGCATCCAGCGCCCCCGCCGCCCTCGAACAGGCCGCGCGGCTGCTCGAACGGCGCGGCCTCGTGGTGCTCATCTCCGACCTGCTC